>JAFPCT010000203.1 GCA_017390125.1 Treponema sp. | reverse complement strand
TTATGGCGCCGGTGATTTTGTAGGTGTCATTTCCTGTATGTCGAATCATTCTCAGATTGAGAACGTAGTTGCCCTTGAGGATACAAAATGCATCTGCGTAAGAAAAGATCAGTATCCGGAATTAATCGTAAACAATACTTCAATCGCCCTTAAGATTATCCGTACTTTTGCAAACCGCATGAGAAGCATGAATGAGATTTTCATGCAGGAGGCAGGAAAGCCTGCCTTTGATTTCCCGGAGCACATCCTTGATGTTGCAAAGTATTACGACAAGATGGGAAAGCATGGGATTGCCATTTACGCATATTATCATTTCATGAAAGAGTGCCCCACGAACGTTCATATTCCTCAGGTACAGGAACGCTTCAAGACGCTCAGCACCATGACGGATTTCCGCCGTTTTGAGCCTACAAAGGAGCTTACCTGCTCGTACAACGAGGGAGAAATGATTTTCTCTGAAAGCCAGTCAGGTTCCGACATGTTCGTAATTCAGGACGGTGAGGTTGCAATTACAAAGGTTACCGCCGGAAAAGAGGTTATTCTTGCCGTGCTCAAAAAAGGCGATATGTTCGGAGAAATGGCTTTGCTTGAAAACAAGCCTCGTTCTGCCAGTGCCATCGCGCACAGTAACTGCAGCCTTATGGTAATCAACCGAGGAAACTTTGACAAAATGGTTTCCACACAGCCGCAGCTCATTTCCCGGCTGACCACAAGTTTTTCTGAGCGCCTTTGGGCTTCTTACCGGCAGCTTGATAACCTTAATCTTATTAACCCGGTTTATAAAATGACTGATATGCTGGCGCTTCAGGTTGAGAAGGCAAAATGTTTCACCGGTTCTTATCAGACGGAGCTTTCGCTTTCTGACCTTGCTAATATGGCCGGCATTCCTGCTGCTTCCCACAATGCTGTTTTCGCACAGTTTCCGGAAGACAAGAGCAAGGGATTCCTTGTCATCAAGAATAAGATTTTTGTTCCTGACTGCAAGGAACTTTTGAAGATTGCGTCAATTTACAAGAAGCTCAATCAGAAGGCTGCTCAGGGAGAAAAGAAGAATCCTTATTTATGAAAAGACTTTTTCTGATTTTAACGTTCGTTTTCACTGCATTTATACTGAATGCCGAAGATGTTCCAAAAGGCTACGGCGGAGTGGAGCTGGGAATGTCTTTTGATCAGGTAAAAAAAGCCCTCAAGGACAATCTTGATTTCGGTTATCGCGGGGAACGTGACGTCTCTCTGCTTCCTGGTGAAAACCGTGCCCTTATTGAGACTGATACAACGACTTACGCTGGTTTTTCTTTTCTTGACCGCTGCTGGTTTCAGTTTTACAACGACAAGCTTTATGTAATTACCATAAACATCAACCGCGAAAAAATGGATCATTTCAGCATTTTTGACACCCTGTGCAAAAAGTACGGAAATCCTGTTTCTGTAAGTCCGGAAAAATCTGTATGGAAAAACAGTTCTGTCACAATGTCGCTGGAACGACCTCTTACATTAAAATACGTTGATCAGAAAACATTTGATTCATTGCAGAAAAAATCTCTGGTCAGTCCGTCTGGAACGGAAATGACCCGTGATATGTTCCTGAAAGGTCTTTAATCATGAAAATCAAGAAATCATTATTTACAGCCATCCTGGTTTTCTTCGGGTGTGCGCTTTTTATGTATGGAAAAAGTTCCAGACTTGAGCGAAAGAATTTGACTATTGTCCGTTCTGACGGCTCTTCCGTAAAGGTTAGGGCTGAGCTTGCTGTAAAGGCTGAGGACCGTAATTTCGGCTTTATGGAGCGCAAGCGAATTCCTGACGGAACCGGCATGCTTTTTGTTTTTGAAAACGATCAGATTCTACGCTTCTGGATGAAGAATACTCCGCATCCCCTTTCCATTGCATTCATTACAAGTGACGGCCGAATAAAGGACATCTTTGACATGACTCCCTACAGCCTTGCAGGCACAACCAGCACTGGTTATGTCCGCTACGCTCTTGAGGTTCCTCAGGGCTGGTTCAGGGATCAGAACATCTGTACCGGCGACAGACTTGTGATTGATTTCAACTGATTTTTCTAGTTGTCAGCTTCGAGTTTTGCAAGCTCGTTAATGGCAATCTTATCGTTCGGATCGAATTCCAGCACTGCAGTAAAGTATTTCTGTGCCTCAGCTTTGTCACCCTGCTTGAGGCATAAGAATCCCAGGTTTGAGATGACTTTTGTGTCTTCCGGGGCGATTGTAAATGCTTTTATCAGGGATTTCTTTGCTTCATCCATGTTTCCCTGTTCCATAAAGCAGATTGCAAGTTCGTTGTATGTGTCGGAATTCTGGTCGCCGCCGCATTCAAGTGCCTGCTGGAATGCTTTCTGTGCGTCCTCCCAACGGTCCTGCCTGCGCAAGCCCCATCCCATAAGGAACCAGGCGTTCCAGACTTTCGGATTTTTTGTAATGTACTTAAGGATTTTGTCCAGGCCTTCCTGTTCTTTTCCTGTGGAAATGAGCTTGTATGCCTGGCTGAAAGCAATGTCATCCATGTTTTCGTTGGAAATGCGGTCTATGATTTCCTGAGCCCGTTCCTGCTTGTACTTTGAGTTTTCATCCATGTCTTCGTCCTTTGCGTCGCAGGTAAGGGCGAGATATGTTTCGAAAGCGCCTTTTGCCTCATGGTAATCATGCTGCTTGAGATAGTAGAATCCTGCATTGAAGAAAGCGTCAGGAATTGCAGGTTCGGCATTCATTGCGTCAGTGTAATATGCTCCGGCCTCGCTGTCGCAGGCTTCTGCCTCGTCGTAAAGTCCGGCCTTTTTGTAGCTTTCTGCACGCTGGTCAAGGAAAAGGGCAAGGTTGAGGGTTACGGCTTTGTCTTCCGGGTCAAGGCCTTTCAGCGTAAGGAAAAGTTCTTCTGCAAAATCCCAGTCTTCGTTTTTTGTCTTGAGAATTGCAGTTTCGCTGAGCTCTTTCTTAATATTCGGACGTGCCTGATTTATAATCTGTCTGTAATAGTCCAGGTGCTCGTTGTGCTTGTCGTATGCGAGTACTGTAAGAATTCCTGCCAGAATCTGTTCCGGAGCAATATCCTTCATGTTGAAGTCATCCGGATCGCCTTCTGTTTTTTGCTGAACCGGAAGAGGAATCTTCGGGTCAATTTTCATTGCTGCGTCGGAAAATTTGTAGTCTTCCGGAATGTTTATAAAGTAAACGGTCTCCAGCGGATTTTTAGGGTTCATAGGTGTTCCTGTTTTGAGATTTATTTGTTTTCTGTTGTCGGTTCTGCTGTCTGCTGTGGTGCTGCTGTTTCAGCCGGTCCCTGTGCTGCAGGTGTTTCTGCTGCAGGAGCTGCCTGTTCTGCAGACTGAGCTGATTCAGCTGCCGGAGCAGGAGCAGTATTCTCCGTGGCTGCACCGGCTGTACCTGCGTTTGCGGCTTCCGGGGCTGTTCCCTGCTGAGCGGCTGCGTTTTCCTGCTTTTCCTTGTATTTTCCGGCACCTACAGGGTCATGCTGCTTTTCCGTATGGTTTGCGGCACTGTCCAGCATCTTCTTTCTTGTTGTTGAAAGGTAGTCGTTTATGCGAATCTTGTATGAAAGAGGAACCTGATTCTCATCGAATTTAATTCCGATTGCAGACAAGTCCTGTCTTCCTTCTACCGGATCAGCCTGTACGATTGAACCCTTTACGTCTACGATTTCGTTTGGATCAGAGAACATAAAGCGTGTTATACAGTCTTTTCCGCTAAGGAATTTAGGAATTCCCATAAGTACGACCTTTGCACCTGAGAACGAGAGGTTCCACAGTATGCATCGACGTGGTACATTCTGGATGTAGATGATAGTTTCTTTTTTGAAGATTCCGAGAGCGCGTTTTGAATCATCATTGATGACGATTCTGTCTTCCTTGCGGTGAGTAAAGTTGTCGTCTGCGGCAAGCAGGGTTCCGATTTTGTAAATCAAATCGTCCGGCGGACGCTGAGTGAACGAAAGCGTTACTACTGCAAGCTCATGGGAATTCATATATGGAGTAACATCTGAAACTCGGCATGTTACAAAGAATACAAGGGGCTGTCCGTCAGGTTCTGTGAATCCGTATCGAAGGCTGATCGGTGGTGCGTCCTTTTTTGTTATCTGCTGAAAGGCACCGCCGTTTGTTCCGATGATAATTTTAGCCTGCTGGAAAGAAGTTGAGTTGATGATGCATGGCCACTGTGATCCTGCGCATTTAACATAAATCTGGCGTGGATCCGTTCTGAGTATGCGCATGATGTCTTTTGTGAAAACAAGCTCATTCTCTCTGTAGCGGTTATAGTATTCACTTATTAACTGATTAGTTGCAATGGAAACCATGATTCTATAATTTTACTCGTTAATCATTCGTTCGTCAATTTTATTGCGTTCTTTTTAGTGAGAAAGAATGAGCCCGAATCCGGCGGCTGCTTTTCTAGGAATGAACCCTTTGAGTTCCCTTCTGCCTTTGATTACAAGGGAAGTTGAATGTCCTCCGTCAAACTGAATGCAGGCTTCTGCCTCCAGATTCCGGAAAATGGCTGCTGTGTCGCCGTAGGAAAGCTTTCTGCCTGCAAAAAGATAGAGCGTCTTTCCGCCGTCAGAAACAGCTGCACCGGAGCGCATGTTCTTGTAGTTTTTGAACTGGTATACTGTTTTTCCCCGCAGGACAGTAAAAAATCCTCCGAAAGCAAATTCCGGCTTAAGGTCCGGGATGATTTTCTGGTCATCGATTATTTCAGCCCGGAAAGAGCCGTCCTGCTGGAGGAAAAATGCCAGTGCGGTGTAGCCTTCAGCCGGGCCGGAGATGAGCTCTCCGTTGTTGATTATAATGCCTATGGGCTTTGTTTTAGAGAATGGATTTCGGGCATTCATACGTTCAAAAGGATTTGTGTTTATGCACAGCAAAAGCTTTTCTTTTTTTGCGAAATCTGCCGTCGCCTCAGGTTTCTGCCATCCGGATTTTTCGGGAAAGGCTTTTATTTCAACCGGAGCGGAAAGGTCAATTTTGTATATACGGCATTCTGCATTTCCTGCCCGCCATTCATATTTTTGAACGCCTCTGTCAATGTCCTTCCACACTGCTGGAAGGCTTTCTTCCGGAAAGAGCTCTTCTGTCTCCGGGATTGTCCGGCATGAAAACAGAATGGTATGGGCGGCGAGTAAAATCAAAAGAAATAAGCGGGAAGTTTTTCTCATTGTTTGATGAACCTTTGAGTCGGAAAGTCTCCGCTGGAACTTTTTGCCATTTCGTAATAGTCGGAGCTGTAGTATGCTGTGGTCAGCCGGCTGCAGAGGATTTTTTCAGGAACATCATCTGCATTTATCGGGGTTCGCACCAGAAGCTCAAGGGCCGCCCGTTTTTTTACAGACGAGTATTTCCGCAGATTGTCATAATAGAAAACCCGGTCGGTAATCCTGTACTTTATTCCCTTTTCGCGTTCAATGTCCGTGGCAAGGTCTGTGCCGTATGAAGCCTTTCCAAGGGAAGTAAGGTCCGACCTTTCAAAATCTTTCTGATGGGCAGTTTCTATTACGGCTTTAAGCTCTCCGTTCTGGAATTGAAATTCAATGCATTCAAAGGGAGATTTTTCGCTTTCTTTCCATGTGATTTTAAAGCAGGTGACACCGTAATGACTTGCGGTGCATTTTGCCCAGCTGACCCGGTTGTTATTTTTCTTTACCCATGTCTGAACCTGGGATTCCGTTGAGCCCCATGGAATTCCGTTCCAGCCGGCATTCAGCGAAATTGTCCTTGAGATTACAAATGCCGGGACTCCGATGGCAAAAAATGCCAGTACAGAAACTAAAATTACAGCTTTCTTGAAAGTCATTTTTGCTCTCCGCCGGTAAGTTTTTTCAGCTCATCTTTTGCCTTCAGCTCAATATTTTCGTATCTTCCGAGAAAGAAATTCAAGTCCAGGAGAAGGGTTTTTCGGCTGAAACTGTCCTGTATGAATTCAAGGTAAAAACCGCACACAGATGAAAGGATGGCTGCAAATCCGCCAACACCAAGGGCGGAATTAACGAGCCTTATGTTCTTGAACATAAGGACGAAAGCGAAGGCAATCATCAGAATTTTTGAGACTGACTGGGCCCCGAAAATCATTCCGGCCACTGAAAAGGCAATGAATACGGTCAGCGCGATGTTTGTGTGAAGGTTCTGCAGTACATCCGGGGCGCCGTAGTTTGGAAAAATGAAAATTTTTACGAGCATGGTAAAGAAAAGCGTGTGGACGGCAATGCTCAGAAGGTTCATTACGGTAAAAAGAAGCCGGTTTTCTTTTTTCAGGGAATCGGAAGCCGGCTGTGTAACTGTAAGGATTCCCCGGAACTGAAGGATGCTGATCAGCACAAGTGCGATGAGGGCGCTTATAAAGTCAGGTGTCTGCTGGATGTTTATGTTTCTGTTCTGAGAAAACCCGATGACCCTGAAAAATTCACCCCAGATGTTGTTGAAAAATGGCGCGTCAACATTAACTTTTGCAGGAAGCATAAAAAGCCATGAGGAAATCCATAGGAGCGTAAGTCCGGTGAGTCTGTAAAAATCTATTATCTTGTACCACTGTCGTTTCACAGTTTAATTATAGTAGAAATGCGGAAAATGGCAATTCAAGAAAACTTATTTCCATGCTATAATCGTTTCCATGAATAGCGGTAAAAACGAAAAAGATTCCCTTTTCAGCATGGCCCGCTCTCTCCGCGAGCCTCTGGCGGCTCGTATGCGGCCAAGGAATCTTGATGAATATATTGGACAGGATCACATCGTAGGAAAGGGCAGGCTCCTTCGCAGAGCTATTGCCGCCGACCAGCTTTCTTCCGTTATTTTTTACGGTCCTCCGGGAAGCGGAAAAACCACTCTTGCCCGGGTAATTGCAAATCATACCAAATCGAATTTCATTACTCTTAATGCCGTGCTTACAGGTGTAAGCGACATAAGGGAATCCATAAAGAATGCCGAGGAATATTTCAACCTTTACAGCCGCAGAACAATTCTGTTTGTTGATGAAGTTCATCGCTGGAACAAGAGCCAGCAGGATGCGCTTCTGCCCTGGGTTGAGAATGGAACTATCATTCTTATTGGAGCGACAACGGAAAATCCTTTTTTTGAAGTGAACAAGGCTCTTGTAAGCCGTTCCCGGGTATTCCAGCTTATGCCGCTTTCCTCTGATGATTTGATGAAGGCTGCCCGCATGGCCCTTGAGGACAGGGAAAGGGGATATGGCCGCTGGAAAGTTGAATTTGAGGCTGGTGCTCTTGAGCATCTTGTTGAGACAGCTGCAGGAGATGCACGGTCCCTTCTGAATGCCCTTGAGCTTGCCGTGGAGACCACGCCAGAAAAGTGGGCGCCGGAAGCAGAAAATCCTGAGCCGGCTTATGGATCTACGATTTACGTTTCGAAGGAAGCTGCCGAAGAGTCAATTCAGAAAAAAGTTGTGCTCTACGACCGTGACGGCGACTATCATTACGACATTATCAGTGCGTTCATAAAATCATTGCGTGGACGGGATCCTGACGCAGCCTGCTACTGGCTTGCCCGTATGGTAAGTGCAGGAGAGGATCCGCATTTTATTTTCCGAAGGATGCTTATTTCTGCCTGTGAGGATACCGGACTTGCCGATCCTAATGCAATTTCCGTAGTGGAAAGCTGTGCCCGGGCTTTTGACAGGGTAGGTCTTCCGGAAGGCAGGTATTTTCTGGCTCATGCCGCGCTGTACCTTTCGACGGCACCAAAATCAAATTCCAGCATGGCGTTTTTTGATGCGCTGTCAGCAGTTGAGAAGGAAAATGCAGACGTTCCGAATCATCTCCGGGACTCAAGCCGGGATGCGGAAGGTTTCGGGCATGGTTCAGGCTATCTCTATCCTCATGCATATAGGGATCACTGGGTTGCGCAGCAGTATCTTCCTGATACACTTATGGGGCGGGTTTTCTATACTCCGAGCACCCAGGGCTATGAAAAGGAAATTCGTCAGGATGTATTGAGCAGAAGGGAACTTCAGATTGCAGCCATTCTGGAAAAGCAGGGCAGAGCTGAAGAGAGTGCCGCAGACAAGGACAAGTCACCGGATATTCTCGAGGACCTCAAGGTTATGGGTGAGGCAGAAAGATCGGCTACGGCGAAAAGCTGTGCCGTTCCGGATTCCCGCAAAAAATCAGAATTCGGTCAGAATGCCCTTAATGAATGGTGGGTTTCCCAGCATTTCCATTCAGACGGAAACGGCGAGAACCTTACTTTCAGTCCGGTAAACAATGCCCGGGAAACTGCCCTCGACAAGGCGGACCGGCAGTGGAGAAGCCGGCTTGACTCAAACCGCGCCGAAGTTCTGCTCAATGTCCGGGATGCAATGATTTCTATGGCAAACCTTTTGCGCCATCACCGCAGCCTTGTCTGGAATGCGGACGACGGCCTGCTTTTGTGGGAAATTTCCAGAAAAACACCGGAAGGCGTTACCTGCGGACTTTGCCGCACTGAAAAAGGCATGCAGATTCTGGAGCAGTACGGACGTACTCTGGGCGATCTGGACAAGCCTATCCTGCAGTTCCGGCCGGAAAGTTCCCGGGATGATTTCCTTACCCCAAAAAATTTCAGGGATTTGATTTATAAATTTCAGTTCAAGGGCGCGATTTTTGACAGGGTCTTTTTCAGAGACCCCTTTGTTTCTTCTGACTCAATATCTGCTCTGGCAGAAAGTTTTGCCGGAATGGTATTCCCGGAAGAGACGAGGCATTTTTCTTTTGCAGGCGAAAATGAAGAGTCGGAGCCGGGAGAGCAGCTGTTCAATTATGACAATGAGACCAAACGGCCTGATGAGGAGGCTTCCCAGCCGGAATATAAGCCGGGATGTCCTCTTGCTCCGGACTGGAAGCTTGTAATCTCCCAGAAAATTCCTTCGGGCGGTCAGAGAGTCAGCGTGCTTATACGTAACCAGATTCTTTCTCCGTCTTCGATGGAACCTTATTATGAAATTCTGGACAGGATGGAAAATGCCGAAAGGGAGTTTTTTGGCGACAAAAAAAATCCTCTTTTTAATTGGAATGAGCTTACAGCCGCAGAAAAATTCAGAAACGCAGGATTTAAAGTAAAAAGCGCCGTTCAGATGATTACTGAAAAACGGCGCATAAGTCAGTATGAAATACGGCGCTGGTTCGACACGGAAACTAGTGCTTATGCCCGCGCCATGATACAGGCTGTAGGAAAAAATGACCTGCAGAAAATCGTCATGCTTCTTGAGTCTGCCGCCCAGAAACAGATTTTCAGCTGGCAGACAGAAATTGCATTTTTCTGCATAGGTCTTTAATCAGGGGCTCCGGTTCTGCCTTTACTGTTCTAGAGGTACAAGGCAGGACTTTTCAAGGGAAGTGAACAGGTAAATCTTTTTGTACAGGTTTACGCTCATGTCCTTGATAGGTGTGTCTGTGTAAGTCTGCAGTTCCTTCCAGTTTGAGACAAGCTCCGGTTTCTGTTTCGTGCAGTCATCTACAAGAGGCTTGATTATTTTTCCGATTGTAACGATGTAGCGAAGGCTTTCCATTATGAGCGTATATGCAGTTTCGTTGGCTTCTCCTACAAGACGGTTCACGATGTTCTTTGAACTTGAGTCCCGTTCTGTCTTAGGAAGCAGGGTCTTGATTTTTACGCCGACAGAGCCGTCTTCTGCAAGCTCATTGTCGAAGGATGTGATCTTGTCAGAAAGAGAAAGCAGCATATTGTATGAATCGCTGAACTGAGCGTTCAGTGACTGTGTCGTCCACATTCCTCTGACAATCACCAGGTCGTAATATTCGCGAAGATCCCTTTTGATTACTTCGATAAGGAAGGTCTTGAGATAGTTCAAGGCCTGGTAGTTTTCGTAATGTCTGAGACCTTTTCGCTCAAAAGTAGGCTTCAATGCGTCAGAGTAGTTCTTGATCTGATTGATTTCTGCGTCGCCGAAAAGCTGGCTTGCAAAATCATTTGTTTTTGCAGATTTCTCAGACTCAATCAGCTTGTTGATAGTCTTCTCAACCTCGTTCTTTACATTGTCCAGGTATGGCTCAACGATTGAAACCGTTGAATTCTGGATATTCGGAACATAAGCCGGATTGCCTGAAGCAAGGCGTATGATCATTTCGAATGTTTCTGAAAGTCGGATTGCCTGAAGCCTTGCAAGGATTCTTTTCCAGAGTCCCAAAGGAATAGGTTCTGATCCCTTGAAGTCCTTGAGGAATTTGAAAAGGTTGGTCCAGTCGGCGTCAAATGAAAATTCCCATACAGCCTCAATGAAGTCCTTGAGATCGTCTGCAAGGTATTCGGCGTTTACTTTTTCAAAGTGCGGGGCTGCGGAAAAGTTTCCCTCCCTCAGGGATTTGTCGAATTTTTTCAGGAGGAAATAATAGTCGTAGGTTGAGATAGTCTTAAGGGCTGTGAGCTGCTTGTAAAGGTTGTCTATCTCAGTAATTTTTTCCAGAGTAAAGAAGTCGCTGAAAGTGGCAAGGCGTTCAGAAGCCTGCTTGCTCAGATTCTGAATCGGAATGTCTTTTGCAAGGGCCATGATGTTCTGCTCTGTCAGAGTATCGGCAATTTCCCGGATATTTTCCGGAACAGAGTACATGATAACCTTATGCTTGAGCATAGCCTGATTCTGGATAGCAGTGAACATAACCTGAACCGGATAAACGGCCTTGTATATGTCGTAGAACTGTTTTCCAAGAGCAGGAAGCATTTCGTTTCCACCGTATTTATAGAAATTCTTGAATTTGGATTTCGAGAGCCGTTTTGCGATTGTTTTGAGCTGTCTGCGCTTGCATGCGTCTGCATCTCCTGAATTGAAAAGAGATGCTAAAAGATTTGAAAAAAATCCACCCTTTGAGTCTTTTGCCATGGGTTAATATTAATAAAAATTATTTTACTGTTCAAGTTGCCGACGGGCAAACCATAGAACAATAATTGATAATATTATATAATAGAAGCAAAATAATTTAGGGAGCTTTTCCGAAATATTTTAGAGGTGAATTTATGAAAAAATCGATTTTGGCTGCCGCGCTCCTGGGGCTCTCGGCTTCTTTGTTTGCGTACAATCCGCCTGCTGGTGGACAGAATATTAACAATCTTTCAAGTCCATATCAGCTCACATCTGCATCTTCTGCAGCTGGCGGCGGACTTTTTTCCGCACAGCCTGGATCTATTGCTTTCAACCCTGCTCTCACGGCATTTGAAGACCGTCCGCAGATTGATCTTGGTGCGACAGCACTCATTGGCAGCGGTGCTGCTTTTGAAACAGGCGGAGTCATTCCGCTCAATATGTTTGTAATCACTGGTCTTGTTCAGGGTGTTTTTTCCAACATAAGGGAAATGGATTTGGGAAATACAATTACAATTCGTGCCGGCCTTGCAAAGGAAGTTACAGAAAATATCAGTGTAGGTGCCAACGTATACAGCGGCTTCCTTATGAGTGACAGCGGCGACTGGTCTTTGGGAACTGAAATCGGTGCCCTTTACCGCCGTGACAGCCTTGGATTCATGAAGGACTTCCGTATCGGAGCTTCTGTTCTTGGACTTGGAAAGCCTATGAGCGGAACAAAGTACGGCCTTGACCAGAATGACCGCCACAAGTACTGGGAAGACTGGGGTTATGCAAAACATCTTTACTGTCCTCTCAATTCAATTTACTACTGGGAACAGCTCGTGGATCACTTTGACGGGGACAGCAATACAGACGACTTCCCTGGATTCCTTACTTTGAGAACCGGCGCTGCTTTCACAGTATTCCAGACAGATTTTTTGAAGGGCGGTGTTTCTGCTGACTTCACTCTTGTTCACGCATATCTTCCTGTTTTTGACTTCGGTTACCAGATGTCTGTAAAAGACAATCTTTTCATCCGTGCCGCATACACGCTTGATATGAATGAGCTTTCAAAGGAATCTGCAAAACATTCAGCTCCTTCAATCGGCGTTGGATACAAAATGACAATCAAGACTGGCAAATCTGGAGCAATGAAGAAGAAAGGCTGGGATGAAAGCGAATTTACATCATCTCTTGCATTCCAGAATCTGTATGAAAAGATTCATGTTGTTTCAGCCGGCGCAAACCTTAAATTCGGAAAACCGGATGAAGAGGCTCCGTCAATTCAGGTTTGGGGCAACTAATAAAGGCTTATAGAATTGGAGAAAAAATGAAAAACAGACGCTTTTTTACTGTCATGCTCTCTCTTTCCATTATGATGCCTCTTGCGGCTTTCGGAGAGACAAAGTACATTTCCCCGAACAACGACGGTGTTCAGGACCAGCTGGAAATTCCGCTGAAGATTTCTGACCGCCATTTCGTAAAATCATGGGAACTTGTGGTTGAAGATGCAAAAGGAAATGTTGTCCGCAGAATCGGAAACAAAGTTGCTCTTCCGACCCGCGTAAACGTAAAGGGATTTTTGAAACAGCTTGCTACTCCAAAAAAGGGAGCTGAAATTCCTTCGTCGGTAATCTGGAACGGAGCCATGGACAATGGTGAATATGCTCCGGACGGAACTTACTACTATTACTTTGTTGCCCGGGATGACCAGGACAATGAAGGTAAAACTGACAAATTCATTGTTGTAGTTGATACACAGGCTCCTGTAATCACTCTTTCAAACCCTGCGGACAAAATTTTTGGTGAAGGTGCGAAAGCCGATTTCCTTGTTCGTCAGTCAGGTTCAAAAGAAGACAAATGGACAGGTGTATTCAAGAATACTCTTGGTAATGTAGTCCGCACATTGTACTGGAACGACGGCGAGCCGCAGAACTTCAAGTGGAACGGTTCGGACGACATGAGCCATCAGGTTCCGGACGGTGTCTACTCTTATGAAATCAGTGCAGTTGACCGTGCCGGAAACTCAGCCAGCGCATCAATTTCGAATATCATTTATTCTGCCGAAAAGCCTGCCACAAATATCAAGCTTATCGGAAGCAGATATTTTTCTCCTCGGACAGATTCAGAGCTCAAGGACATTACTCTTGAGGTTACAATTCCTGTTCCAAAGGAAGATTCCGGAAACAAGCTTACAGCATGGTCTGTGGCAATCATAGATGAATCTGGAAAAGTCTACAAAGAATACAACCAGAGCAATTCGGCTCTTCCGCCGTCAGAAATCGTATTTGACGGAACAGATGAGTCCGGAAAGCTTATCCCTCAGGGAAGATATCAGGCTGTAGTAAATGCATCTTACCTGAACGGTTACGTTCCTGCAGAGCTTAAGTCTCCTGAATTCGTTATGGATACGACAAAGCCTTCTGCTCAGATTGGCATCTCGAACAGAATCTTTGGTGGTGCCGGAAAACCTGACGTAACTATTTCATTGCTTGATGAAGCTGCTGGAAAATATGCGGCAGTTCCTTCATGGAAAGGACGCATTTACAATGCGGAAACCGGTGCCGTTGTCCGAGAATATCATTTCGGTCAGTACCTGCCGGAATCAATTGTATGGAGCGGATTTGACGGAACAGGAAAACTTGCCGCAGACGCAAAATACTTGTTCGAACTTTCGGCAGTTGACCTTGCCGGAAACAAAGGTGTCTGCGTAAGTGCTGATGACTTCACACTTGATACAAAAGAAGCTTCAATCCTTCTTTCTGCAAGTGAGTCTGCATTCAGTCCTAACGGAAACAAAGTAAAAGATACAATTACATTTACACCTATATTGAAAGACGTTTCCGGTATTTCGGAATACAAGCTTGTCGTAAAGGATTCTGCAGACAAGACAGTTAAGACATTCTCCGGAAGCAGCAGCCTTCCGTCTTCATTCCTCTGGGATGGAAAAGATGACTCAGGCATTATTTGCAAGGACGGCAATTATTCAGCATCTCTTGCCATTACAACAACAAACGGTTCTTCTGCTTCTGTAAAGACACAGTCTTTTGAGCTTGATACAGTTCCTCCTTATCTTGAGGCAACAGCGCCGTGGTCAATCTTCAGCTTGGACGGTGCTTCAAGCCAGAACAATATCCCGGTTTCAGTTTCAAAATGCACAGACGAAAAACTCTGGAAAGCAGAAGTTCGTTCTGCAGCCGGAAAAACTGTTAAGACATTCACATGGCATGGAAAAGTACGCACAGCTGCAAAAGACGAATTCGTATGGGATGGCTCTGACGAAACTGGTAACAAAGTTCCGGACGGAATATATTCTATTGTAATTTCTTCAACTGACGATGCAGGAAACTCATTCTCAACTTCATTGAAGAACCTTACCCTCGACAGCCGCGAGACAAAGATTTATATCACTGCTGAAGAGGAAGGAATCTCTCCTAACGGGGACTCTAAATTTGAGACACAGAAATTTGACATTCGTGCTTCTGTACCTGACGGAATCCTTGCATGGCACTTTGACATCAGAAGCGAGAACGGAACTTCTGTTCGCAGCTGGTCAGAAAAAGACAGCGCAAATCTTCCTGCAACGATTACCTGGGACGGTCTTACAAGCGAAGGTAATGTAGCAGAAGGTACGTTTACCGGAACTCTTGATGTTTCTTACAAGAAGGGAAACAAGGTTAATTCTGTTTCTGCTCCGTTCATCTGTACTGCAATTCCTCCGCAGCTTTCTGTAAAGACAGCTCCTGAATACTTCAGTCCGGATAACGACGGTACAGACGATGACCTGTTCATCAAGCTTACAGGTTCCTCAAAGGCTATGTTCAAGTCATGGTCTTTTGTAATCAAGGATCCACAAGGCAATGTTTTCTGGCAGACAGCAGGAGCTTCAGCAATCACAGAGCGCATTGTTTGGGACGGTTTGAGTAACACTCAGAAGAATGCCCGCGGATTTGCTGAGCGCGTACAGTCTGCAACTGATTACCCTTATGTATTCACAGTTACAGATACACTGGGCATGACAAGCACAGTTACCGGAGAAATTCAGGTAGACGTTCTTGTTGTCCGTGACGGCGATGTATTGAAGATGGCAGTTCCTTCTATCATATTCCGCAGCGATAACGCAGACTTCAAGACAAAAGATGAAGTAAGCAACGGAATTGAGCCGGAAATCGCAAAGAACAACGAGCGCGTTCTTAAGCGTGTTGCCGAGATTCTCAACAAGTTCAAGGATTACAAGGTAACGGTAGTTGGTCACGCCAACCGCCTTACAGACAACGAAGCGGAAGAGACAGAGGACAACCCGAAACTTTGGGGACCTGCCCTTATACCTCTTTCTGGAAAGCGTGCTGAATACGTTAAAGATTACCTTGTTAAGAAGGGCGTTGCTGCAAGCCGCCTTTCTACAGAAGGTAAGGGTGGTACAGAACTTGTCGTTGACTACAAGGATAAGGACAACAACTGGAAGAACCGCCGCGTAGAATTTATTCTTGAAAAAAATTAATAAATTTTAAAAAATCCATTGTGACCAGTTGACACAACTCGTGCAAAAGTATATATTACTAGCACATTCGCAAGAATAAATGGTTGCTTAGCTCAGCTGGTAGAGCAATGGACTGTTAATCCATGTGTCGCAGGTTCAAAACCTGCAGCAGCCGCTTAAAGCCTTTCCAAATTGGAAAGGCTTTTTTTATGCCCGAAGAATAATAGCACTGCAGGTTTTGAACATCAAAAACTCTTTTTTTCTCCCTGCATTAGTGCTATACTTCATTCATGAAAATTATCTCTTGGAACGTTAACGGCATCAGGGCCGTAGAAAAAAAAGGTTTTGTCGACTGGGTGACTGCTTCGGACGCAGATGTAATATGTATTCAGGAAACTAAGGCAAAGCCGGAACAGCTTTCAGAAGAACTTAAAAATCCTGTCAGTGCAGACGGACGAGTTTACTATACATATTTTTCAAGTGCCGTTAAGCCGGGCTATTCAGGAACAGCCGTTTATACCCGCATAAAACCTGACAGCGTTGAGACAATGGGAATTTCGGAATTTGATGACGAAGGCCGGGTTACTATCGCAAAGTTTGGAAAGCTTGCCGTTATTTCTGCATATTTTCCTAACAGTCAGGATGCCGGTGCCCGCCTTGATTACAAGCTTGCGTTCTGTAATGCGATGCTTGAAAAATGCGGTCAGCTTGTAAAGGACGGTTTTAATATTGTTCTTTGCGGAGACTACAACATTGCCCATAAACCTATTGATCTTGCTAATCCTAAATCAAATGAGCACAACGCGGGCTATCTGCCGGAAGAGCGGGCATGGATGGATACATTTACTTCATCCGGCTATGCAGATACTTTCAGGCATTTCTGCAAAGAAGAGAAGAAATATACCTGGTGGAGCTATCGTTTTCATGCAAGGGAAAAGAACATCGGATGGCGCATTGACTATCAGTGCGTGAACGAATCTTTTCTGCCTGCCGTAAAAAGCTCAGTGATTCTGGATTCTGTAACAGGTTCTGATCATTGTCCGATACAGGTGGAAGTTGAATGAGCTGCGGTGATGAAGGACTTGCCCTGCTTTCGCTTACGGAACGTAAGAAACTTCTGCGAAAAAGGGCAAAGCTTATGTTAAAGGATCTTTTTTCTGATTCAAATCTTGCCTGTGAGATGGCGAAATCGGTTGCCTCTTATTTTTTAAATTCTGACATATATAAAAATGCGCCTGCTGTTTTTGCCTACATGGCAATGAGCGATGAGATTGACCTTAAGGCTGTAATGGAAAGAACTGTTGCTGACGGAAAAAAGCTCTATCTTCCACGCATGAAACCGGGGACAAGCGAAATGGATTTTTATCTTGTGGAAAATCTTAATTCTGATTTTTCAACAGACAATCCATATAAAATCCGTGAGCCTTCCGCTTCCTGCCCGGTGGCGCCTGTAGATAAAATTCCTGACGGCTCGGCTTTTCTTGTTCCCGGACTTGCCTTCAACTTGAACGGTGACCGGCTTGGCAGGGGGAAGGGATATTACGACAGGTATCTTTCTGCTGTCCGCGAGACCGGAAAAAAAGTTTTTTTCTGCGGGGTATGTACTGTGAATGTGATTACAAAGGCAATCCCTGTTGAGGAAAACGACGTTTACGTGACAAATCTTCTGAGCGAGTACGGATTTGTAGAATGCAAG
>JAFPCT010000202.1 GCA_017390125.1 Treponema sp. | reverse complement strand
TCGCAGGTTATGAACACGTCCGGTAAAAAGTTCATTTCGATTGTGATGGTTCCGCTTCCCTGACAGTTTTCACAGCGGCCACCCTTTACGTTGAAACTGAACCGGCCTTTTGAATAGCCGTTTGCCTTTGCCTCAGGAAGACTTGCGAAGAGATCCCTGATAGGGTCAAAGACGCCGACATAGGTTGCCGGGTTGCTTCGGGGAGTACGTCCTATAGGACTCTGGTCAATATTGATTACCTTGTCGACAGCCTCAAAGCCTTCGATAGATTTGTAGGCGCCTACAGGGTAAGAAGTCCGCATTATTTTATTTGAAAGGAGCGGATAAAGCACGTCGCTCATAAGGGTTGACTTTCCGCTTCCAGAAACGCCGGTTATACAGGTAAAGGTCCCGAGAGGAATGTCAATTGAAACATCCTTAAGGTTATGCTCTGTAACCCCCTTCAGCGAAATAAAGGAACCGTTTCCCTTTCTTCGGACAGAAGGAATGTCCATCCTGAGGGTTCCGGCAAGATACTGTCCGGTTTTGCTTTCCTTTACCTTCATTACTTCTTCAGGAGTTCCTGCTGCAACAACGTTGCCTCCATGAATTCCTGCTCCGGGACCGATGTCCACAAGATAGTCGGCAGTACGCAGAGTCTGCTCATCGTGCTCAACGACAATCACTGTATTCTGCTGATCCCTGAGGTATGTAAGTGTGTCTATAAGTTTCTGGTTGTCCCTCTGATGAAGTCCGATCGAAGGCTCATCAAGAATATACATGACTCCTGTAAGCGCAGAGCCAATCTGGGTTGCCAGCCTGATCCGCTGGGCTTCACCGCCGCTCAATGTTTCTGCAGAACGCTCAAGGGTAAGATAATCCAATCCCACATCCTTAAGGAATTTAAGGCGGCTCTTTATTTCTTTCAAAACCTGAGAGGCAATCAAACGCTCGTTTTCTGAAAGCTCAAGCTTATCAAAAAACTCTATTGAGTCCTGGACGCTGAGAGAAGAAAGCTCATATATATTTTTTCCGCCTACAGTAACTCCAAGAGCTTCCGGACGGAGACGCTTTCCGTAACAACCGGAACATTCCGATACGGACATGAACTTTTCTTCAATCCTGATGCGCTGATTTTCACCCCAGGCTTCTGAATGACGGCGTTTCATATCCGCAAGGATGCCGAGCCAAGGGCGGTTGTATTCTGAATAACCTTCCCCGCTCTGCTTCTTGTAAATCCAGTGGATGTTCTTCTCAGCGTCACCGTTCCAGAGGAAATCAGTCTGTTTTTCAGTCAGGGAGTTTATCGGCGCGTCAAGGGAAAATCCTTCCGCTTCTGCAATTGCAGAAAACATTGAATTATTCCAGCTGCTCTCAGGATTGTAGAACGGAAAAGCTCCCTGATTAAAACTCAGTGAGTCATCCGGAAGAATTTTTGACCGGTCCCATTCCATTTTCTGACCAAGTCCCGTACATTCAGGACAGGCACCAAAAGGATTGTTGAAAGAGAAAAGCCTTGGCTGAAGCTCCGGCATGGATATTCCGCAGTCCGGGCAGGCATTTTTCTGGCTGAAGAACACCTCCTCATCTCTGTCATCAATGCGGCGGGTAACAACAATAATGCCGCCGGCACTGTTCAAGGCTGTCTCAACGCTGTCTGAAAGTCGCTTTCGGACGTCCTGGCTCAATACAATTCTGTCCACGACAATTTCGATTGAATGTTTTTTCTGCTTGTCAAGTTTTATCGGGTCATCAAGAAGAGCCATAACCCCGTCAATACGGGCCCGGACAAAGCCGGACTTTTTTGCGTCTTCAATGATTTTTGTGTGCTCGCCTTTTTTTCCGCGTATAACAGGAGCAAGGATCTGAATCTTCGTTCCTTCCTCCCAGGACATTATTGCATCTATAATCTGGTCAATGGTCTGCTCGCGGATTTCACGGCCGCAGACAGGACAATGGGCATGTCCGGCACGGGCAAAAAGCAGGCGGTAATAGTCATATATTTCTGTAATCGTTCCGACTGTTGAACGGGGATTTTTATTTGTTGATTTCTGCTCAATGGAAATTGCAGGAGAAAGCCCTTCTATCATATCAACATCAGGCTTGTCCATAGTTCCAAGAAACTGCCGGGCATAGGAAGAAAGGCTTTCCATGTACCGGCGCTGACCTTCTGCGAACAATGTGTCAAAAGCAAGGGAGCTTTTTCCGGAGCCGGAAAGCCCTGAAATTACAATGAGTTTGTTGCGAGGAAGATCTAGATCAATGTTCTTAAGGTTATGCTCTCTGGCACCCCTGATAACTATTCTGTCATTATTTAAAAACTGTTCCACAATATTACGATTATAATGAAAAATACAGAGAGTTGAAAGTCATGTGTTGAAAGTCATGTGTTGAAAGTCATGTGTTGAAAGTCATGGACATCTGACAGAATGAATCTATCCCTGTCTGATGGCTCCCCTTCGGTACGGAATTAGGATTTTCAGGTCATGCTCTATGGAATCCTGAGGATTGTATTTTGCAAAATAAAAAAACGGGTTTCGGCTGAGTTTCTGAGCCTGGAACCCGTTTTTTTTCACTTCTAGAAATATTCTAGATGTAGCTGTAACCCATCAGGTATTCGTCTATCTGGCGGGCACATTCACGGCCTTCTGCTATAGCCCATACAACCAGAGACTGTCCGCGGTGCATGTCGCCGGCAGTGAACACTTTGTCCACGTTTGTTTTGTAGCCGTTCGGCGAAGCATAATCCGGAGTCGCCTCACCGGTAGAAGCAACTGTATTCCGCGGAGTAAGCTCTGCATTGAAAGCTTTTGCAGTATAATCTTCGGCTCCAAGGAAGCCGGCAGCAATAAGCAGAAGATCACATGGAAGTTCCTTTTCAGTTCCTTCCCTCTCACACAAAGTGCGCTTTCCGTCTATCATGCGGAATTCAACCTGAACAGTAGTAATGCCGCAGACCTTTCCGTCTTTTGCATGAACTTCTTTTACGGTAGTTTCATAGACACGAGGATCATGTCCAAAATGAGCTATTGACTCTTCTGCGCCATAGTCAGTTTTGAGCACTTTCGGCCACTCCGGCCAAGGATTTTTTTCCGAACGCTCAACAGGCGGACAAGGCATCATCTCAAGCTGAGTGACGCTTTTTGCACCCAGACGGATAGACGTACCTGTACAGTCGTTACCTGTATCACCGCCGCCTACAACAACTACATCCTTTCCCTTTACGTCAAAGAATGCTCCGTCCTTCAGATCAGAATTCAAAAGGCTTTTTGTAACTGATTTCAGGAAATCAACAGCAAACATGACTCCTTCAGAATCTGCGCCCTTTGCGGAAAGAGGACGAGCTTTTTTTGCTCCGCAGCAGAGAGCAACGGCATCATATTCCTCAAGAAGATTTTCAGCCTTCACGTCCTTTCCTACATCTGCATTGAATACAAATTCAACGCCCTCTTCTTTCATAAGATTTATGCGGCGCTCGATGATGCTTTTGTCAAGCTTCATATTCGGAATGCCGTACATCAGAAGTCCGCCGGCACGGTCTTCCCGCTCAAAAACAGTCACATTATGTCCGCGCCGGTTCAAGAGATCTGCGGCAGCAAGTCCTGCAGGACCAGAGCCAACAACTGCAATCTTTTTTCCGCTGCGTACTTTTGGAAAGCGGGGCTTCATGTATCCAGTTTCAAAAGCTTTTTCAATGATAAAAAGCTCGTTGTCATGTATGCTTACAGCATTGTTCTTTCCGCCGCCGGCACATGCAGGAGAACCAAGGTTGCATGCTTTTTCACACAATGCAGGACAGACACGTCCAGTAAATTCAGGGAAGCTTGAAGTTTTCAATAGCCTCCATGCAGCCATGTCGTACTGACCGTTGTACAGAGCGTCATTCCATTCAGGAATGAGATTGTGAAGCGGACAGCCTGTTACCATTCCGGAAAGCCTGACTGCAGACTGGCACATTGGTACACCGCAGTTCATGCATCGTGAGGCCTGAGCACGGCGAGTCTTTTCATCCAATGGTTCGTGGAATTCCTTGAAATTTGCAGATCGAACCAGAGGCGCCACAGTAACATTGTCTATTCTATTTAATTCTAAAAATCCAGTTGGTTTACCCATATTATCCCTCTTTCAACTATGCAAGACGCTTCTGTCCAGTTGTTTCATAGAAAGCTTCAAGAACGGCTTCCTCATGATCAAGTCCGCGCTCTTCGGCACGGCTGATTTCAACAAGCATACGGTGATAGTCATTCGGTACAATTTTCTTGAAATGACACGCATATTCATCAAACTTGGCAAGGATTTCCTTGCCCCGGGCAGAACCGGTTTCCTGCACATGCTCTGAAATGAGTTTCTTCACAAGCTCTGCGTCATGTTCATCGGAAAGCTCAGTCATTGTCACAAGCTGCTTGTTCAGGCGCTTGTAGAGGTCGTGGTTCTGGTCAAGTACAAATGCAGTTCCGCCGCTCATTCCTGCAGCAAAGTTGCGTCCTGTCTCACCAAGGATGACAACAGTTCCGCCTGTCATGTATTCAAGACCATGGTCACCGCAGCCTTCAGCTACAGCTACAGCACCGGAATTGCGTACACAGAAACGTTCTCCGGCAATACCGTTTATGAAAGCCTTTCCGCTTGTTGCGCCGAAGAGGGCAACGTTTCCGACGATGATGTTGTCTTCTGCCTTGTAACTTGCCTTTGCAGGAGCCTTAAGGACAAGTTTTCCTCCGCTCAGACCTTTTCCGAAATAGTCGTTTGCGTCACCTGTAAGACGGAGCGTAAGCCCCTTAGGAATAAAGGCACCGAAACTCTGTCCGCCGCCACCGCTTGCATTTACAGTGAATGAATCGTCAGCAAGGGATGAGCCGAACTGCTTCTGTATTTCACTTCCCAGGATAGTTCCAAGAGTCCTGTCTGTAGATGTAACGTTTACAGAGAAACTTCCCTTGCCCTTTCCAGAAACCTTCTTGTACTCACCCAGAAGGATTTTTTCATCAACTGTTTTTTCAAGCTCAAAATTGAATACGTCTGCAGAATCAAAATGAGTCTTGCAGTCAGCAGGAGCTTTCCATTCAAGTATGCGGCTCAAGTCGACGATTGACGCTCTCTTGAATCCCTGTTTTTCTTTGAGCTTAAGAAGGTCTGTTCGTCCGCACATCTCTTCGATTGACCTTACGCCAAGACGAGCCATGTATTCCCGGAGCTCCTGTGCAATAAAGCGCATGAAATTCTCAACATATTCAGGTTTGCCAGTAAAGCGCTTTCTGAGCTCACTGTTCTGAGTTGCCACACCGAAAGGACATGTATCAAGATTGCAGACAAGCATCATTGCACAACCCATAGTAATGAGAGGAGCCGTTGCAAAACCGAATTCCTCGGCGCCAAGAAGCGCTGCAATCGCAACATCACGTCCGCTCATAAGCTTACCGTCAGTTTCAATTACGACACGGCTTCTGAGCCCGTTCTGAATCAAAGTCTGATGAGTCTCTGCAAGACC
>JAFPCT010000201.1 GCA_017390125.1 Treponema sp. | reverse complement strand
TTTGTCTCAAGTCAGAGAATCGATACATTGATTGCAAATTCGAAATTCATAGCCCGACGAATTGAAAAATTCTGGGCAAGAAAAGCCCGTGTAATATACCTTCCGGTTGACGTAAGCCGCTTTAATCCGGCCGGCACACCACGGGAAGACTTCTACGTTGCATTCAGCCGCCTTGTTCCGTACAAAAGGATTGACCTTGCTGTTTCCGCATGCAAAAAACTGCATAAAAAACTTGTGGTAATAGGCGGCGGAAGCGAAATGGAAAACCTGAAGAAACTTGCAGGCAGCGATCCTGACATTACTTTTCTCGGAAGGGCTCCGGATGACGAGCTTGAGCGGAACCTGCAGAGATGCAAGGCACTGCTTTTCTGTGCAGAGGAAGACTTCGGCTTCGTTCCTCTTGAGGCACAGGCATGCGGAGCACCGGTAATCGCCTTCGGAAGAGGCGGAGCCCTGGAAACGGTCATTGACGGAAAAACCGGCGTTTTCTTTGAAAAACAGGAAACAGATTCCCTCTGCGATGCAATCATCCGCTTTGAGAAGCTTGACGCGGAAAATGCATTCAAAAAGGAAAATATTGTCGCTCATGCCAGAAGCTTTACAGAAGAGCGGTTTCAAAAGGAATTCAAAAAAGCCGTTCAGGACGCCATGGAAAAAGCCGGCGTAAAGGCCTTGTAGACAGTAATCAAGTTTTTGGCTAAAATAGAAGATATGACTTCAAAAGATTTCATTTCATATTTTCAAAAAACCTACCGAAACCGGACAAGTTCTTTCGTGTCAGGACTTATGATTATGATAGCAGACTGCATTGGTCTTTTCTGCTGCATAGGACTTTCGTTCCTTATCATAAACATAATCAATCCTCCTGCAATCAACTTCCGTTCGTTTATATATTACTCATTCTATTTCCCGCTTATCCTCATTGTATTTTATGCGGCTGGTCTTTATCCAGGAATCATGGTCAGTCCTTCTGAGGAAATCAAAAAGCTGACTCTTTGTTCTTTTTTCTGTTTCATGGGTATCTCAATCAGCATATTCTTCCTTGTTCGATATCCGGTGAACCTTTCAAAACAGAATGACTTTACCCGAGATATCCTTGTAAAGGACAGCAGCAACCTGGGTGTAATCAGCGCCTTTGTTGTCGCCACAATCATTTCAACGATTATACTTCCCGGCAACAGGGAAATTGCCCGGCATTTTCTTGGAAAATTCAACTTCTGGGGCGTTCCGGCTGTAATCTATGTTACGGACAACAGCGGAGATGAAGTAATAAACCGGCTCTCAAAGTTCAAGTACCTTGGCTACAAGCCGGCAGTCATTATTGACAGCAAGACGACAGAATGCTCAATGAAGAACGGCATTCCTGTTTTCCCCGATACAAAAGATATCCTTGATATAATCAAACGACTTAACATAAAGGTTGCGATCATCTGCGACTACGGCGGACAGATGCGTCCGATCATGTCAACTTACCGCTACACGATGAACGTAACTAAATCCCAGAACTTCTTTGCCTCGTCAATGAGCGTACGGGATATCGGAGGAATTCTTGCAGCTTCCTCAACCCACTTCCTTACAAAGCCGGGAAATCTTTTCATCAAGCGCCTTATAGACATCTTCATTTGTATTGTTGCGGGAATTCTTGTAATTCCTGTCTCTATACTAGTTGCAGTCATAATAAAAATCACTTCCCCGGGACCAGTTTTCTACGGTCATACACGGGTAGGAAAAAACGGCAGGATGATTAAATGCTGGAAATTCCGTTCAATGTACAAGAACAGCCAGGAAATGCTCGAACAGATTCTTGCCACGGACCCTGTCAGAAAAGCTGAATGGGAAGCAGAGCGCAAATTTATTGATGATCCCCGCGTAACTCCTTTCGGAAAATTCCTTAGAAAAACAAGCCTTGATGAGCTTCCGCAGCTCTGGAATATTTTTATCGGGGAAATGAGTTTTACCGGTCCTCGTCCGGTTACAAAGGAAGAGCTGGAAAAATACGGAGATGATTCAGAATACGTTCTTTCCGTTACTCCAGGTTTAAGCGGAATGTGGCAGATTTCAGGCCGCTCGGATACAGGTTACGAAGAGAGAATTCTTCTTGATACATTCTACATTCAAAACTGGTCTGTATGGCTGGACATCTGGATTATCATCAAGACAATTTGGGTTGTAATAAATGGAAAAGGTGCTTACTGATGAAAAAAGCCTTGCTTTCTATTCTGTGTGTATTGTTTTCGGCATCTCTTTTTGCCGCATCTTATAGAATTACAGACGTAAACTATGTAATAGATGGAAAAACTCGTAAATACGCACTGGAAACAAAAGAAAAAGTAGATAAAAAGAAAGTTTTTGCGAACGAAGACGAACTTATAGCGTATATTGAAGACTATAAAATGCGTCTGAACAACTTGCGCGCCTTCGAAGAAATAAAGACAGATTTCAGCGTCGGTGAACCAGATGAAAACGGCACAACTGCAGTAAAACTTCTTGTTTACGTAAAAGACAGCCATCACCTTCTCCTTGTTCCATACCCGAAGTACAGTTCGTCCAGCGGTGTGAACCTTAAGATAAAGGCTCGTGACTCAAACTTTTTGGGAACATTAGAGACAATGTCCTCTGATTTCCATCTTGAAATGTGCGGATCAAACCCGAATCCGGTCATCGGTTTTAAATTTGACTTTGAAGTTCCGTTCAAAATGGGTATTTTTGATGCCGTATGGCTGAACACTCTTGCAATGGACTATGAGACAACCCAGAGTTCACCTTCATGGGATTTGATAACAGGTCTGAAACTTACAAAAGACTTTGACAAGTTTTCCATCGTAAACCAGTTCAAGCAGTCTTCTGTGCGAAAGGTTGAGTATGA
>JAFPCT010000200.1 GCA_017390125.1 Treponema sp. | reverse complement strand
GTATTTTTCTACAAAAACCTGCTTTTCTTCGTTCAGCCGGGCAATGTTCCTTCGGGAAGCATTCAATTCATCCTCGAGACTTTCAAGTACGTCCCGGGGGATTCCCTTGAAATCTTCCGGAATCTTCATTGAAACAAATCCGAACCTCTTGAGCTCAGTATCAAGTGCAAAACGGCCTTTCTTTGATGAAACGGCCATTATTTTGGAACTGCCATCACCAAGAGGAATTACTACCGCATTATCACCCAGAGACTCTTTTAAGAGAGGGAGGTTTTCCTTGAGTATTTTTCCGATACGGATGGAAAGGAACGAAAGATTTTCCAATTCTGAATATGAAACCTGCAGATTGGAAAAAGAAAGGGCTTCCTTGTATGATTCCGAAATGCGCTTTTCCTCAGCTGAAGCTGTTTCCAGCTGGCCTCGGAGATTTTCTGACTCGGCAATAATTCTCGCCGCTTCCGCCCTCTCAGCATCTCCGGCTTTTTTTTCGTCAAGAACGTCCTTTTCAGAATATGAGATTCCAAAAAACAGACGGAGCTCCTTTAATTTCTGGTAAAGAGTCAGATTCTCTTCAGATTCACGTTTCTGCTCAATAACTGCCTTTTCTTCTTCGCCTTCAGATTCTACATTTGGTTTAAGGTGCGAAGCAGGTGCCAGACTCTTGCTCTGAAGCTGAAAATTTCCTTTTTTTCCAAGATATTCAATAACCCCGGAAACATCCTGCTTCAACGCAACAAGTTCTACAAGTTTCATTTCTGTCGTCAGCGCCATAAGCTCTCCTACATTTCTTCAAATTGAACGCCGGAAGCAAACATAGCGTCAGCTTTTGTCGCATTCAGTCTCAGGGCTTCTGTCGCAGCCCTTATACAATCTACTTCCTGTTGTTTAAGTATAAAAAACATAACCAGAGAAGCATAGGTCATAGGATTTTCATGAAAAATCTTTCTTGCCCTTCCTGCTTCTCCAAACCGGAATTTCTGCTCAATCCAAACAGGATCTATTTTCCAGATGTTTCCATCTTCATAAAAATTCAGGAACGAGGCAAACCGCCAGTTCTTCCAGGCATCGTAATTGTCAGTTTCCCGGGAAAGAACTTCGTAGGCATATCTGCATATCGGATCTTCAGGAGACGGCTCCTTTGAAACATAAAAAAGCTTCTTCACGATATCCTCATTCTGCATTTTATAATAAACCTTGAGACGCAGAGCCCAAAGCATATTCCGCACAGAAAAAAGTTTCTGAAAATATTCAACGAGAACATTTCTTGATGAATCTGAAATCTTGTGCACTGTTTTCCAGAGAAACTGAATTTCCTCAAGATCCAGCCGTATATCCATCTCAACCCGCTCATCAGCCAGAGGAACCTTATCATACCAGGTGAACCTTGAATTTGCAGTAATTTTCTTGATATCAGGCCAGGCAGAATAATCAAGCTCTGCATACTGCTTCAAGTCAACGATACAAGGCATTTCCATTTCATTCAGAGAAAGAGAGGCAGAAATGAGCTTGAGGTTCTCAACATCAAAACGTTTGATCAAAGCTTTCAAAAACGGATCAGGTGATGAAAAAATATCAAGGATTTTTTCGTACTGACTGATAAAACGATTTACGGCTTCTGTTTCAATTTTATTTGCAAGAAGGCTTTCAGGAAGCTGAGGAACAGGGGTCTTAAAAACAATATCCCATAGCCCAGCAAGGGATTTTGCTTCAAAAAGAGGCATTGCACCTTCGCCGACAAACAGACGGCTCAGCATGGCGCTCATTTTTGCATAGGTATAGGCAGATGCTGCAGAATAATCCATGAGCACCCCCTATGAATTCAAGACCTTTGTCAAAAAAGAGTTAAAGGCATCTGTATCCTTCTGAACAGATTCAATGCCCGATTTGTATTCATCGATTATTTTTTTGTGATTTTCAGAAATAGACTGAATCTTTGAGTTGTACTCAGCCTCAAGCTTCGAGCGGACAGCGTCAACCTGCTGCCTAACTTCTTCCTCAGCTTTTGCCTTGGCAGCCGCAACACGTTCAGCGGCTTCTTTTTTTGCTTCTGTCACGAGAACCGAAGCGTCAGATTCAACC
Source organism: Treponema sp. (assembly GCA_017390125.1). Classification (GTDB taxonomy): domain Bacteria; phylum Spirochaetota; class Spirochaetia; order Treponematales; family Treponemataceae; genus Treponema_D. The sequence goes on along the minus strand of JAFPCT010000200.1, from coordinate 3,847 downwards.
TTTAAAAGATGTGATATTACATTAACTTCCGTTTCTGCCATAAACACCTCTCTTTATCAGTAAGAAGTTTCGAATTCTCGCACAATATTGCAAACTTCTTGAGCAGATTTTGCAGTCATCAAAGACTTATATATATTAGGACTCTGAAGAACCCTGGCGCAATCTGCGAGGATACGCAGATGGCATTCAGCATTGCCCTGCTCAAAGAGCATAAACACAACAAGGTGAACTAAAGAATCGGCCGTCTCTGCAAATCCGACTCCGCTTATGTCATACTCAATGCCAGCCTTGCTGATACCGACTGCGACTAAAGGCGATTTTACAGAACTGCAGTTGCCATGAGGAACTGCAATTCCTTTCATCACACAAGTATTCATCTGCTCTTCACGTTTCTGAACAGCAGACAAAATATCTTCTCTTTTCAAGGACGAATTCTGACGTACAAGAAATTCTGTCATTTCAGCAAAAAGACTGTCTTTATCCGTACTTTCAAGATTAATGATTACAGTTTCTGGCTTAAGGAAATCACTCAGCATTCTTGCACCGTCTAAAATTCATTACTCAGCTTTTTCAGCGTCGTTCCACCAAGATGTGTCAGAAGCAGGAGCTTCTTCTGCATTTTCCGTAGGAGCGGAAGCTTCAACAGTTGTTGTGGTAGGAGCGAGGTCTTCGTCAGCGTGAGGCTTCTTGTTAAGAAGAGCAAGTACAATTGTAATTACGAAGAAAAGAACAACAAGAACTGTTGTTGTCTTTGTGAGAACGCTTGCTGAATGCGAACCGAAAGCCGCAGTTCCGCGACCGCCCAAAAGTCCGCCCATACCGTTCTGTCCGTCATCCTGAACAAGAACAAGAAGAACAAGCAGTACACATACAATTACAAAAGCAACAAGAAGGATTACACCAATAGCACCCATTTTTTAATCTCCAAACCGGTTTCACCGGAATAATTCAATAAATATCAGTTCTAGTATAATAGACTAATATTTGTCCGTAGTCAATTAATTTATATTTACAAAAAAAACAGCCCCGCAGATAGCGGAGCTGCTTTCATAGTTATAATGCAAGTAAAAAACTACTTATTTTCAATTGCATCTATGTAAGAGAGGTTCAAGCGGCCCATTTTGTCAACTTCAAGAAGCTTAACAGGGATTACCTGACCTTCTTTAAGAACGTCGCTTACCTTTTCTACGCGCTGCTTAGAGAGCTTGGAAATGTGGCAGAGCCCCTCTTTTCCAGGAAGGATTTCTACGAATGCACCGAAGTCCATGATGCGCTTTACAGTACCCTGATAGATTGTTCCTACTTCCGGATCTTCTGTAATGCCCTTTACAGCCTTCTTGGCAGCTTCCGCATTAACACCGTTCTTAGAATAGATTGTTACAGTTCCGTCATCGTCAGTGTTGATTGTTACATCATACTGTGAGCAGAGAGCCTTAACGTTCTTTCCGCCAGGTCCGATGAGGGCACCGATCTTGTCTACAGGAATCTTCATTGTAAGGATCTGCGGAGCGTTCTTAGCAAGCGGAGCCGGCTTGTCGATGCATTTTTCCATGATGGAAAGAATGTGAAGACGACCCTGACGAGCCTGTTCCATAGCCTTCTTCATGATTTCTGTTGTTACACCGGCAATCTTGATATCCATCTGGAAACCTGTGATACCGTCTTTTGTTCCGGCAACCTTAAAGTCCATGTCTCCAAGGTGATCTTCCTCACCAAGGATATCGCTCAAAATCTTGTAGCGTCCGTAAGGATTGTCTCCTTCCGGTTCTGTAATAAGCCCCATAGCAATACCGGCAACCATCTTCTTCATCGGAACACCAGCTGCCAACATAGAAAGACAACCACCACAAGTAGAAGCCTGTGAAGAAGAACCGTTAGATTCCATGATTTCTGAAACTACACGAACTGTGTAAGGGAATTCTTCGCGGCTTGGAACCATGGCAGCCAATGAACGGCGCGCAAGGTTTCCGTGACCGATTTCGCGGCGGCCGGTTGTAAGTTTACCTGTCTCACCAACAGAATATGGAGGGAAGTTGTAGTGAAGGATGAAGTGCTCGCTTCTGTCTCCGTCGATATCGTCGTAAGCCTGCTCATCCATAGCTGTACCAAGAGTACAAACAGCCAGAGACTGTGTTTCACCACGAGTGAACAATGCAGATCCGTGCGGAGTTGGAAGCACGTTGATTTCACATGTAATCGGGCGGATTTCGTCAACTTTACGTCCGTCAACGCGAACGCCGTCGTCCAAAATAGACTTGCGCAAAAGCTTGTACTGAATGTCGTCCATCAAAGTTGCAAAAAGCTTTGCCTGAACAGGATCCTCAAGCTGTTCTGCATGGTTTGCGGCAATTCCCTTGATTGCCTTGCTGATTGCATTACCGCGGCTGATCTTGCTGTCCTTGAAGCAGGCTTCCTTCAAAAGCGGAGTAGCCTCAGCTTCGATTGCCTCAGCATTAGCCAAAGTAACGTCAAGCGGATTAAGAGGAAGCTTTTCCTTTCCTGCTTTCTTAACAAGCTCTTCCTGAAGCTTGCACATTTCTGTGATGAAAGCCTGTGCCTTCTCAAGAGCACCGAGCATAACTTCCTCGCTTACTTCCTTGGCACCGCCTTCTACCATTGTAAAGCCTTCTTTTGTTCCGGCTACAACGATCTCAAGCTCACCTTCCTCAATCTGCTTGAATGTCGGGTTTACGATGTACTCACCGTTAAGATATCCGATACGGCAGGCAGCGATCGGTCCGTGGAACGGAATGTCCGAAATACAAGTTGCTGCGCTGGCAGCCAAAACTGCAAGAATATCCTGAGTATGAACACCATCACAAGAAACACATGTCGGAACGATCTGAAGCTCGTGACCGAAAGATGGTTCAAAAAGCGGGCGCATCGGGCGGTCGATAAGACGGCTTACCAAGATTTCCTTGTCCTTTGGTCGACCTTCGCGCTTTACAAAGCCGCCAGGGATTTTACCAGCGGCATAGAATTTTTCGTTGTACTCAACTGTTACAGGAACAAAGTCCTGACCTTCTGTTACTGCGCTAGAAGCACAAATTGTTGCAATAACGGCAGCTCCGCCCCACTGAGCGTAAACACAACCGTTAGCCTGTTTACCGATCTTTCCTGTCTCAAGAATCAGGTCGGCATCACCGAGTTTGTAAGTTACTCTTTCTACTGACATTTTTTCCTCACTATGTCAAAAATTCTTTCTTTTAGATCGCCCGCATTGAAAAATACAAAAAACACGCGATCCGCTATGTAATTCCAGTTGTTGCATGCCATAGCGCACAATATCAACGCTATAAGTTTATTCAATAAGTCTTTTTTGTTCAATGACAAAAAGGGCTGATGAAGATTATTTAAACAAAAAAATCCCGTCCTGAAACCAGAACGGGATTCTGCAAGAACTATGAAACACTTTTACTTGCGGAGACCAAGTTCCTTAATGAATGAACGGTATCCTTCAAGGTCAGTTCTTTCAAAGTAGCGCAACATCTTGCGGCGCTGTCCTACAACTTTGAGCAAAGCACGTTTTGCACCAGCATCTTTTGGAAATGCCTTTGTGTGTGCTGTGAGCTGCTTTGTTCTTTCTGTAAGAAGAGCGATCTGTACTTTTACAGAACCTGTGTCGCCTTCTTTTGCACCGTATTTAGATACGATTGATGATGTTGTTTCTTTTGCAAGTGCCATTGACTTACTCCTAAAATATATTTGCTAATAGGCGGAAAATCTGCAGGTCTTTTTCTGAAGTAAGCTAAAGAAAAAAATCACAGAAAGTCCGTAATAAAAAGCCTGAGACAGTTTAACGGAATGTCTTTTTTGTTTCAAGAGCGGAAGACCATTACCGAAAAAT
>JAFPCT010000199.1 GCA_017390125.1 Treponema sp. | reverse complement strand
TCAGAAGAAATATCCGGAATTTCTTGAAATCTTAAGGCAGCTTATTTCCAGAAAACAGGTTGAGGTTATTGGAGGAGGCTATTACGACCCTGTATTCCCCCTGCTTCTTCCTATGGACAGAACAGGACAAATTGAAAAATACACGTCTTTAATAAGGGCTCTCACTGGAAAACGTCCAAGAGGTGCCGTATTATGCGGTTCAATCTGGGATTATTCCCTCATAACTACTTTTTCCACCTGCGGAATGGACTATGTTTTCCTTGATGACTCTCTAATTCCGTCGGAAAAACTGAAATTTGCGCCTCTCATTATGAGCGACAAGGGAAAATCCATTTCAATTTTGCCGTTTTCTCAGGGATTGAAACCGAACCTTCAGGTTACGGCCGGGAATTATTGTTCGGATCTTGTTAAGAAGGTGCAGAAAGCTGCAAAAGGCGATGCTTTTTCGCCGGCGGGCGCATCACGGACTGTGTCATTCCAGTTTTCCCATCAGGAATTCTCGGAGCTTTTGAAAAACGGATGGCTTGAATCCCTTGAATCCGCTCTTGCGGATAACCCTGACATGGGACTTTCTCTTCCTTCTGCAGCTCTTAAGGAATCTACTGTAAAAATTCCTGCATTCATTTACGGAGGAATGGCCAGTGAAATCGCGCAGTGGGGCATAAGGCCCTATGAATCTGTAAAAATTGACCGCCGCTATCCGGTTACTGTATATGATTTCTTCCAGATTTATCCTCAGAGCAAGGCACTGTATGACCGTATGCTGTACTTAAGTATGCTTATCCAGCAGAGCCACGGGGACAAAATCAGAAAAATATCTGCCCGGGAAAAACTTTGGGAAGCACAGAACGGTGACGGATTCATCTGTACGTCAAAAGGAGCATTCGTAAGCTCAACCTACAGGCAGCAGGCATATAAAAAATTAACAGAAGCAGAGAACATTCTCAGGGAAATCTCAGGCTTTACTGAATCCGTTACACCTTACGACTATACAGGTGATGGTATTAATGAGTATGTCTGCAGGATGCAGAGGTATTCTGCTGTTATTTTGCGCCGCAGCGGAGCGATCCGTGAACTTGATATTTTCCAGAATTTCGGTAATTTTGCCGACAGTCTCAAAAGAACGAAAGAATTTGAGAAGTGCGATGACAGTTACGAGCGGGGATTTTTTATAGACCATCTGTTCGATGAAAAAGAGTTCAACTCGTATCTTGCGGGAAACCCAAGCGGTTCCGGTATTTTTTCCGAATATCTGTATACTGAAAAAAAATGTAACGCCCAGCACAAGGAAATCCTTCTTGAGACATCAGCATTGTATAAAAATTCCCAAAGGGTAAGCTTACGAAAGCGATATGTGCTGTCCTCGAACGGCATGATGGTTCAGTACATCATGAAGAATGAAAGCTCAGAGCCGCTTTTCGCAAAATTTGCCGTCGAATCAAGTTTTGCCCAGACAAATTTCAATGCAGTTGACTTCAATGCGTATAAACTTGAAATTCTTTCTGACTCTCAGAAAAAGGAGATAGACACAAAAACTGCAAGCTGCCAGCTTTCTGAATCCGGAACCCTTTCTGATGTGGAAGGAATCTGGCTTACAGATACAGACAATGCAATTACTTTTGTTTTCGAACCTAATGAAGTCTGCGGACTCTCTTTTGTGCCGATTATTTTTAACCGTCCTGAATATACTTCTGGTGAGCTTGTTCCTGCCAGCATGACATTTGCAAATACTCTTTTCTGGAATGTTGAGCTTGCTCCTGGCATGGAAATGGAAAAAACAATAAATTTCAGCATTTTTAACCAGCATGCAAAAAAAAGAATCAAAAAATAAAAAATTGAATTTTTTCTCTTGACAAGTGCTTATGTTCGTCGTAAAGTTAAAATATCTTAAATTATTTCGGAGGAATTACTGTGAAAAAAGTAATCGTATCTACATTGGCAGCTGCTGCATTGGCAATCGCTGCAACATCATGTGTAACTACAGAACCACGCATGGTTACATCAAACACTATCGGTGACAAAGTTGGAGAAGTTACAACAACATACTTTGCTGGTGTGCTCCCACTTCCATTCGATCAGGGCGATAATGGTGGTACTGCTGCTGCTGCTAAAGCAGGTGGAATCACAAAGGTTGCTACAGTTGATATTAAAACATTCAACTTGCTCAACCTCATCGTTAAGAAGACTGTTGTAGTAACTGGTGAGTAATCAGTGTAGACTACGTATATAGTCGAAAGGACAGAAAGTGCGACTTTCTGTCCTTTTATTTTTAAAGGAATATTGCACAATGAAAAAATATATTTCAAAAATTATACCGGCATGTTTTATTGCTATCATTCTGATTTCCTGTTCAGCGAAACCTGCATTTGACATTACTGGAACATGGACTTCAGAGCGAACTCTGAAAAATGACCTTGCTTCGAATGATGATCCTTTTGTTACTATTGCGGCTGTATATTTGGAGCAGAAAAATGAATTTGCATTTAATGAAGACGGTACTTTTAACAGAATTGTTGAGCAGAAAATTTCAAAAGCTGAATCTTTTTCAGATGAAATAAATGAAAACGAACTTATGGACTACTACAAGGCCGGAGATACATCCGTTTCTCTGAGCGGGACTTATTTGCTTAAGGGAAAGAAACTTTTCCTTTCGACAAAGAAAATCGTTGACGGCGATACTGAGCTTCCGTATGAAGAATATTACAAGAAAATTCAGGCGCTGGGACCGGCAGAAGCTAAAATCCGTGTTTTCATAAATGAAGAAGGGAAGCTTGTTGTAAGCGACCTCGCATTGGAAAAAAATTAACTTTTTTTGTCATAAAGGCTGCCCGCTTCGGAATTTTTTAAGAAGCGGGCTTTTTTTCTGCGCCGGGGCTTTTATTTCTCAGAACCGTCTATTTCGAATACCGTAAATATATTCGTTTCTTTGTTCATGATTCCTTTTAGTCTGACAGTTTTTCCCTTGAGCTGGGCAAGATCGTTCATCGTAACGAATTTTGGCATTTCTTCGTTCCTGTTCCGGGAAAAATCACCTCCTCTGCCTTCAGGTTTTTCAAAGGCTCCGGCTACTCCGCTCATATAAGGCTTTCTGCCTTTCGGCGGTCTGTTTTTCCTTTCGGAGGCAATTACCGCAAGCACGTGGCTGTCCCTGGACTCTGTGTTTATCGTTATAATCCTAAATCGGTCCTTGCCGTAAACCTTGATTTTTCCTTCGATGATTTCAAGTTCCAGTGGCTTTTGCAGTTCTTTATGAACGGCTTCTTTTTCTGTATTTTTTTCAGAAGAATCCTGTGACTGGGCAAAAATAAATCCTCCGAACCCCAAAATCATGGAGGCCAGAGCCGCGCTCATAATTTCATTTTTCATTTTAACTCCTGAATAGTAAGGTTTCTTCACCGTTTTCTATAACTGTAAAAACATCTCGCCGTGAATGGTTACATTTTTTTTGTTGCATTTGACCTTGCTATACAAAAAAATTATAATGAGTCTTATGAACAGAAGACTTATTACATCCGCTTTACCTTATGTAAACAATATTCCTCATCTTGGAAATTTGATTCAGATGCTTTCGGGAGACGTTTTCGCCCGTTTCTGCCGAAGCCGCGGTTATGAAACTTTATATATCTGTGGTACTGATGAATACGGTACTGCAACGGAAACCCGTGCGATTGAAATGAAAAAGACGCCCCGGGAACTGTGCGACTACTATTATGGCGAGCACACAAAAATTTACGACTGGTTCCACATCAACTTTGATAAATTCGGACGTACTTCGAACGAGGAATGTACTGAAATTACCCAGGCTCTTTTCAATGACCTGGACAAGAACGGATTCATAAAGGAACATACGAACAAGCAGCTTTTCTGTCCTCACTGCAACATGTTCCTTGCTGACCGCTATGTACATGGAACTTGTCCTAAATGCGGTTCAGAAAAAGCCCGTGGGGACCAGTGCGATGACTGCGGTACTCTTCTTGATCCTACAGAACTTGTCGCTCCAAAATGTGCGACATGCGGAAATACTCCTGAAGTTCGAGAGACAAAACACCTTTACATTGACCTTCCTTCAATTTCAAAAAATCTTGACGGATGGATGAATGAGGCAAGCTCAAAAGGCAAGTGGTCAGACAATGCCATTAACATTACAAAGGCATGGATCCGCGACGGTTTGAATGAACGTGCGATTACCCGTGACCTTAAGTGGGGTATCCCGGTTCCAAAGGCAGGATATGAGAACAAGGTATTTTACGTTTGGTTCAATGCCCCGATCGGATATATTTCAATTACAGAACAGCTTGCAAATGAGCTTGTAAAAGCAGGAAAGAAAAGCTTTGACTGGAAGAGCTGGTGGCTCCCTGAAGAAAGCGAGGAAGGCAAATCCAAGGCTCCGGTTGATCTGTTCCAGTTCATCGGAAAGGACAATATTCCGTTCCACACAGTAATTTTCCCATGCACTCTCCTTGGTTCAGGCCATAACTGGACAAAACTTTATCACATGAGCTCAACAGAATACTTGAACTACGAGAGCGGAAAATTTTCAAAAAGCCGCGGAGTAGGTGTGTTCGGAACTGACGCAATTGAAACTGGAATTAAAGCAGATGCATGGCGTTTCTATATTTTCTATAACAGACCTGAAAAGCAGGATTATCAGTTCACCTGGAAAGAATTCCGCGAAAAGTACAACGGTGAGCTTCTTGGAAATCTTGGAAACCTTGTGAACAGAACCCTTCTGTTCGTAAACCGTTACTACGAAGGAAAAATCCCGGATGCTCCTGTTGATGAAGAACTTTGGACAAAGGTTCGTGACCTTGAGGCAAAAATTACAGAGAATCTTGAATGGGCAAACCTTCGTGACGCGTTCCACCAGATTTTTGAAATTTCTGACGTGGCAAACAAGGCTTTCCAGGACGGCGAGCCATGGAAGGCAAGGACGGAAAATCCGAAGGCTGCTGCAAAACTCATTCACAACCTATGCTATGTAATCAAAGACCTTATGATTATGGCTCATCCGTATATCCCTCAGTTTGCTGAGACAATCCTTTCTTATTTCGGAAAGCAGATTTCTGAGCCTTGCTACGGCGAGGAGCCTGTTTCCGGCGGACTGAATTGGTCTGATCTTGGCAAAACAGAAGGTCTTTCAACTGTAGGCGAGACAGCCGTATTCTTTACTCCTCTTGATCAGAAGACTGCAGACGCATTCCGCGAAAAGTTCAGCGGAAGCCAGCAGGAGAGAAAGGACAAGGCAGAAGGAAAAAACAAAAAGGACAAAAAAAAGGAAAAGAAGGCAGAGCCGGAAGTTCTTCCTGAATCAGAACAGCCTGCATTCTTCGCAAAGAACGTTCAGCTTAAGGTGGCAAAAATTGTCAAGGTTGAGCGAAATCCTGAATCAGATAAGCTTTATGTTGAGCACCTTGATGACGGCAGCGGAACAGACCGTGTTATTCAGTCCGGCCTTGTGCCTTATCTGAAAGAAGAGGACATTCTTGGAAAGAGCGTTATCATTGCTGATAACCTTGCACCTCGCAAGATGAGGGGGATAGAAAGCCGCGGTATGCTTCTTGCCGCAGACTATAAGGATGAAAACGGAAAGGACTGCGTTGAAATTCTTACTGCTCCATGGGCAGAACCAGGAACAAAAGTTGTTCTTGAAGGTGACGACGTAAATGCAGAAAAGCCGGCTGAAATTCAGGCTGATGTTTTCTTCCAGATTGAGATCAAGGTTAATGAAAAGGCCGTTCAGATCGGCGGAAAGAACCTTGTTGTAAACGGAAAAACTCTTGCCACAGAAAAAACTGTAAACGGACCTGTCTCATAATGTTCGCGGTTGAGGTAAAGGAAATCTCTGAAATGTCCCGCACCAATTCGGGATATTTTCAGCAGACGCCGTTCTGGTCGGAATTTAAGGAAGCTCACGGCTGGACTTTCAGAAAATTCAATATTTCATGGACTCATACACAGGCGGATTCAAAAGGAAATTCCCAGGGAAACGGAAGCGATGAGGTTTGCGTACTTGTGCGTTCTTTTGCCCGTGGATTTTTCAGCCTTGCCTATGTTCCGCTGTTCCCGGGGCTTCCAGTTCAGGGTGTAGATGCGGACACTCAGAATATTGAGTTTACGAACCTGCTTGCGGAAATCGGGGCTGCATTAAAGCCTTTCCTTCCTGCAAATACGCTTTGCATACGTTTTGATCCTGCAGTTGGATTTGATACGCCGGAGGTCAGGGACTCTTTTGTGCGGGGTACAAAAGTCGTTGCTTTTGCTGACCGGCTCAAGCTGAAGAAGACTGCAGTGGATATTCAGCCGCCGGATTCTACAAGGATCAACCTTGTTCCGGATGAGGCAGAAATTCTTGCCGCGATGAAAACAAAGTGGCGTTACAACGTTAATTTAAGCGTACGAAAAGGCGTTGAGATTATCCGGGTTCCAGGAAGCGATGAGAAGCTTTCGGATTATCTAGATATTTTCTATAATCTTTACGGCATTACAGCAGAACGGGACGGAATTGCAGTTCATGCAAAAAGCTACTACGAGGACCTTCTCAAAAAATCTGCGGCAGAAATTTCCGGAGGAAAAGACGTTCCGCTTGTTTCCCTGTATCTTGCCCGTCATGAGGAAGACTGGCTGGGGGCCATAATTACGCTGTTCAGCAAAGATGAAAGCATTTACCTTTACGGCTGTTCCTCAAACGTAAAGCGCAACCTTATGCCGAACTTCCTGCTTCAGTGGACTGCTATGAAGGATGCCAAGGCTTACGGAAGCAAATACTATGACATGTACGGCATGCCTCCTACAGATGATGAGAATCATCCGATGCACGGACTTTATCTGTTCAAGACTGGATTCGGAGGAAGAAATATTCACCGGATCGGCAGTTACGACGTTCCTTTGAAATCTTTCTACGGACTTTACAACCTTGCGGAAAAATGCAGGGCCTTCTGGCACAAAAAAGTCCTGAAAAAAATCCGCGGACGATGACATGAAGCTTGAGGACTTTCGTTTTATAATTGACTGTAAAAAAGCCTTTGAGTTTGAATACCGCGGAATCAAGTACAGCATAACCTACGGAAAGGACGAGAAGGGGGAGTACATTGCCTTTGGAAGGCTGTATGAACCCCTGAGGTTCTATTCCTGGGGTGAATTTATGAATGAAGCAAGGGTAGAGAATGCTTTTTTCAGGGAATTTATTCCTGAATTGTAATTTTTTCTTGACTTTGAGGAATTTGCCTTTAGAATTAAAGGTATGAAAAAAAGTTGCATATTTAAAATCCTTCGAAACCTTTCAATAGGTTTATTGTCTCTGTTATTTTCTGTTTCTTGTTCAGAAAATATCTCCGAAAGAAATAACAACCTTGCGCTTCTCCTTGCGGCCAACTCAGTTCAGTCTTCTTCCGTGCAGTATGGTTCGCTTTCAATTTCTCAGGGTTCCGGTTCCCGTGCCCTTGACGTAAGCAATCTTTCCAGCGTTACAGTAACAGTCAGCGGAAGCGGCATGGATGACATTTCAGTGCCAGACGTAAGCATTTCCGACGGTGCAGGATATGTTGTAGTTTCAAAAATTCCTGTTGGAAAAAACCGTGTAGTAACTGTTTCTTCAAACGTTGACGGCGCAGTAATTCGTGCAGTTGCGGACATTGCGGCCAGTGATGAGAATTCTTGCTCCGTAGGCTGGGATACTACTGCAATCGGTAACATTTTCTACAATCTTGTAAAAAGCGGATACGATGTTTCTTCTGTTTCTGAATCAGATTTCGAAGACTGCATTCCAGACGTTCATGCTTCTCTTGTAAATGCAGCTCAGATTGCCTCTGACTTTGCAAAATCGTCACTTAAAGATGCTGATAAATATGTCCTTGACTATGGAACTGTAACAGTTTCTGCAAAAAACATTAAGGACTACACAGTTCAGGTTACGGATATTGCCAGCGCAAAAACTGTTGTTTCCGGCTCTGATGAAACTTTTGCCCTTAAAGCTTATCCAGGCACATGGAAAGTAAAGTTTTTTGATGCCTCAGGCTCACTGAAGGAAACTAAGGATATTGTCGTTGCCGGCGGTCTTGAGAGCAGCGTTGAAGCAGTTCACGTTGAAGGATCTGCACCTGTAACAGGAAAAATCATCGTTCATGTACCTATAGGTTTGGGATATTCATCTATCTGGGCATGGTCAACAAGCACTCCGTCAACAAACTATACAGGCGGAAAATGGCCAGGAAAGCAGATGACCTTGAATGGTTCATATTATGACTACACATTGAACTATACATCTGCAAATATCGTCTTTAACGATAACAACAAAGGAAATGTAATAGGAACAAATCAGACCAACAACCTTTATCTGACCGAAGGTGAATGGAACTATACGGGCGGAAAATCTGGTTCAGATGATACAGATGGTTCAAAAATTTCAAAAAACTTTGAAAAATGTAATGTTGAGGAAAGTTTTACAGTTACTGTAAAAAATCCGGAAGTTCCTCTTGCTCCTACAGTTCGTGCAAATTATTCAGACGGGGATGAAATCGGTCTTACAGATTCAATTACATTCACTGTAACAAGCGAAAATACATCACTTTCAAGCGGAACATACAAAATCGGCTCTTATTCGGGCACACTTTCTGTTGGAACAACAACAGTTTCCCTTGCAAAAGCAGGAATTACATCAAAAGGCAGTTTCACAGTTACTGCAGCCGTTTCAAACAAGGCTGGATCAGAGTCTCTCAGCATTGCCCTTAATGCCGTAGAGCAGGAAGATCCTGGCACACCGACACGTCTTGGTGCATTCTATGAAAAATGCGGAACAAGTTTCAGTATCTGGTCCCCTGATAAGTCTGATGTAAAAGTTGCAGTTAAAAAGCCTGGAGAATCAGATTTCAAGACATATACTTGTGAGGCAGGATTTAATGTTGACGGAGGCTATAGTGATTCCGGAAACATTTACGGAATTACCCTCAAGGGCG
>JAFPCT010000004.1 GCA_017390125.1 Treponema sp. | reverse complement strand
GGCAAAAGCACTAAGCATGATTTTTTCTGATGCCGGAAAAAAAGCCGGAAAAGAAAAGGCCGTAAAACAGAGCGAATCACTTCCTCTCTGGATCTATGCATTTACATTCTCACTTCTCTGTCTGGTTGTATTCGGAATCTACAGCTGTATGAAATTCTAGCTAGAAATCAAGGGTCAGGTTGTCCCTGTTCATTTTCTCAATTATTGCAGCCTCAAGGTTAATGGCAAAGGAAAGCTCTAGTTTTTCTATCTCCGAAAATTCAAGTCCGCTTGAAGAACACTGGATTTTAGCCTTTGACAGCACATCAACTACAGAAAGATATGCGCTGTCAATTTCCTGTTTTTCAGAAACCGGGCCTTCAAAAGAGGAAAGTTTTTGCTTGAGACATTTTTTAATAACGTCTAAATCCTTAAAAGTCATCGGATTATTCTACCGCAATATCATGTTTTGTAAAAGCAACCTTGGTTTAAAAAACTAGGGCTCCGAACAACAACGTTATCCAGAGCCCTAGCTGTCCGGTTTTCACGAACATCGGAGAGAGTTTATCAGCTTATTTACAAGCTGACTTTATAATACCATATCTTAAAAAAAATGCAATACCTTTTTCAAAAAAAATTCACTTTTTTTGCATTTTTTTATATTTTTTAGCCTCTCAAAACAAGAACTTTGTCCGGACAGGCAGAAACACATTCTCCGCAGCTTACGCACTGATTGTAGTCAATCTGAGGAATGCCAGAAGAAACATCTATGCAGCCAAGAGGACATTTTTTTGCGCAGATGCCGCACTTAAAACATCCGACAGAACAGTCTTTTTTGATCTGAGGCTTATTGTCACTGTGATTTGAACAGCGGGCAATTGCACCCTTTGTATCAGCATTGATAAGGATAAAAAGATGCTTCGGACAAGACTTAACGCATTTTCCGCAGCCTACACATTTCTCCTCATCAACAACAGGAAGTCCGTCACTTTCCATAGTGATCGCACCAAAAGGACAATTTTCCGCACAGTCTCCGAAACCAATACAACCAAAGGAACATTTTTTTGTACCGTTCATTGTAAGCTGGGCAGCCGCACAAGACTTTACGCCTTCATATTCACCTTTGGAGGCAGCGCAGTCCTTTGTTCCGTGACAGGCAAGGAAAGCAACCTTCTTTTCTGTTCCTCCTGCAGAGACACCCATGATTGCAGAAACTTTTTCAGCACACGCGGCACCACCGGCAACACAACCGTTTGCAGGAGTCTCTCCTTTTACAACAGCCTCTGCAAAAGCATCACAACCTGCATAACCACAGCCACCGCAGTTTGCGCCGCTCAACGCATCCCTGACTTCCTGAACCTTAGGGTCAACTTTTACAGCAAAAATCTTCTTGAAAAATCCAAGCAGGATTCCAAGAACAAATCCTATTCCGATTGCTGTAAAAACAGTATGTAAAATCAAATTCATGCTCCTTCCCCTATTTAATCAATCCCTTGAAACCAAGGAATGCAAGACTCAAAAGACCTGCCGCAACATACAGAATGGGTGTTCCCTGAAAACTCTTGGGAAGAACAGCAGTTTTTGCCCTTTCACGGACACCGGCCATTACAACCATACTGAGAAGAAAGCCTGATGCCGAACCAAGGGCATAAACAAGACTTTCGCCGTAACCGTAATCTTTGCTGATACAGTTAATCGTTATGCCAAGAACCTTCTTGTCGCCCACCTGCTGACGGATAAGCTCCACCTGGTCGTTTACGAAGTTCTTCATATTCCAGTTAGCCTCAGCCTTGCAAGTATCGAAAACGAACGACTTAACGGCAGCCTT
>JAFPCT010000198.1 GCA_017390125.1 Treponema sp. | reverse complement strand
GCGGAAACTGACCTGGACCTTGGACACTATGAGCGCTTTACTGACACATCTTTGTCCCAGTCATCAAACACTACTGCCGGACGTGTATACCTTACAGTCCTCAATATGGAGCGCGAAGGTAAATTCCACGGCGGAACAGTTCAGGTAATTCCTAACATAACCGAAGAAATCAAACGCCGCATGCTTCTTTCTACAAAAGAAACAAAAGCTGACGTAATCATAACTGAAATCGGCGGTACAATCGGAGACATTGAGTCCCTTCCGTTTGTAGAAGCAATCCGACAGATTAAATACGAAGTGGGCGAAGAAAACTGCTGTTACATTCACCTTACTCTTGTTCCTTACATTGAGACAGCCAACGAGCTCAAGACAAAACCGACTCAGCACAGCGTAAAGGAACTTCAGGAGCTTGGAATCAAGCCTAACATCATCATGCTTCGAACAGAACATCCTATTGATGATGCTACTAGAGAAAGGCTTGCCTCGTTCTGTAACGTAGACGCACACCACATAATCCAGAACCTTAACGCACGTTCAATTTACGAAGTTCCTCTTCAGCTTGAAAAAGAAGGAATCGGTAAGGCTGTATGCGAAGCCCTTGGAATCAAAAAGGGACCGGCTGACCTTTCTGAATGGTCACGTGTCGTTGAGCGCTTCAACAATCCTGCACAGACTGTAAAAATTGCCCTTGTAGGAAAATACGTGGCACTTCATGACGCATATCTTTCTGTTGTTGAATCTCTGATTCACGGCGGAATTGAAAACCTTGCCGCAATCGACATTGACTGGGTAAGCTCTGAAGAGCTTACTGATGACGCTGCTACAGAAGCACGCCTTAAGGACGCAGATGCAGTAATCGTTCCAGGCGGATTCGGCGGACGCGGCATCGAAGGCATGATCAACACTGCAAAATACTGCCGCACCCACAAAGTTCCGTACTTCGGAATCTGTCTGGGAATGCAGATTGTCTGCATTGAATATGCACGCAACGTCCTTGGCTTTGAGGATGCAAACTCAACTGAAATGGACGAAAAGACAACACATCCAGTAATCGCCCTTATGCCTGACCAGAACGGAAAAATTCTTGGCGGTACGCTGCGCCTTGGAAAATTTGAATGCACTGTTACACCAGGAACAAAGACAGAAGCGGCTTACGGATCAACTACAGTCTGGGAAAGACACCGTCATCGCTACGAATTCAACAATGAATTCCGCGAAGACTACAAAAATGCAGGTCTTATAATTGCCGGCATAAATCCGGAGCGGGACCTTGTAGAAATTGTAGAAGTACCTGATCATCCATGGATGGTAGGCGTACAGTTCCATCCAGAATTCAAGAGCCGCCCGAATAAAGCCGGTCCGCTCTTCAGGGAATTTGTAAAAGCCGCTTGCGAAGCAAAGAAAAATTAGACATCAATACGGTACAGGGTTTATAATTGAGGGGAAATGAACGAACTGATTCAAAAGGATATTGTCCTTAAATTCATAGAGCAGTCAGCTGACAAGGTCTGCTACATTTCCGCGAATGAATCCATCATTCAGGATATTGTCAGCAAAATCAGGACTAATTTCGTTGTCATTGATCTTGCAGAAGACTTCTCTCCGTTCAAACCATTCTTAAACATCCTTGCCGCATATAATCCGTCGCCGGAACTCGTTCGGGAAGTGTCCTATTCAATTCAGGCAGAATCCTTCACTTCATTCTTTGAAACTGGAACTGCAGTGGAACGCTATGACCTTCCGGTTGAAGGAGAAACAATCTACGAAACAGACCGTTTCATAGAGACAATAATCCTCCTTATAAAAAAACTGAACACAAAGAAATTCCTGTTCCTTAACGCACAGAACCTTTACGGAGATTCAATCGCGGTTCTGAAACGCCTTGAAAAAGAAGAGTTTGAAGGAAAAATGGTATTTCTGTTCAAAACTTCCTTAAAGAACACTTCCAAACCGGTCATTGATTTTCTTGAAGAATACAGTGCCCGAAAGAATTTCCTTTTGATCAAGGAAAATGTGAAGGAAAAAAGGCTGGCATCAGACTATGCCCTGGAAGAACAGGAAGAGCATTTCAACGGAAGCATAGATTTTGAAGAAAAGCTTCTTTCCAATTTCAAGAAGACATTTACCCTTCTCCACAACAACCGCATATTTATGACCCTTGAGCAGCTCAAGGTGCTTGTTTCCTGGGTCGCAGCAAACCTTACGAACTTTAATTTTTCAGCATACCAGTTCAGAATCCTTTCCTTTGAGCTTGCAATGGACTGCATGGCCTGCGGCATGTACGATGAGGCAATCCTGTATTTGAATGACATAACGGAATCGACTGTAAACGACGACCTTACCACAGCGGCGTATTTTTACCTGAGCTCGATTTTCTATCATAAAAAATCAAATGAGTTTGCCAAGAAATATGCCATTCAGGCAAAGGAAAGGCTGGAAAACAAGAAGGATTCCGCATACTACGCCCTGCTTACAATGCTTGAATTCCAGTTCGTGAAGCGCTCCGACGGAGAAGTTGCAAAGCGCAAATACATAGCCGCCCTCGAGCAGCTGGACAGCCACGGTTTCATGAACAACTACATTGCCACCGGTCTTTCTGTCCCGTGGCAGCTTATAAATGATCCGGCATCCCGTCCTTTCATTGAGCAGAACATTGAGAACTGCATGGACATTGCGAAGAAAACCGGAAACCTGCACCTTTATTCAACTGCCTGCCATTGGAAGGGAATAATTCATTCCCATTACGGCGAATCAGAACAGGCAATGAAATGGTACGAGGAGACAAACCGCATCCGCACGGAAATCGGAGAGCTTGGACCTCTCATGAATATCCGCAACGGACTTTCATACGAGTCTCTGTGCCGGGCAAAATACAAGGATGCATATAATCTTGTAAATCAGATCATCAAGAATCTTTACAATGTAAACGACTATTCGCGCATAATCGACGTGCTTAAAAACATAAGCTACGCCCTTTTCTTTGCCCGCCATTTTGACACTGCAAATGAATGTTTCGTTCTGCTGCTTCATTTCCTGCACATATTCAACCTTGAGGAACAGACAAACAATTCATTCCTGCCGTCTACGGCCGACATACTTGCATTCAAGACAATAATCGACCTTTCCCTTGGCGACGTAATTCATGCCCAGTTGAACTATTCTCAGCTTGAGCAGAATTATGAGAACCTTACCATGGAAGACAAACCTCTTCTTCAGTTCATACGGGCAATTCTCTACGCAGAGGACGGTATGTTCAAGGAAGCCGAGGAAGCCATCGGACTCTGTGCCGAAAATTTTCTTGCAATTAAAAGCGCGCAGGCCCACAAAGTCTGCTTCGTTTACTATGAATTTGCCCTTACAATGCACCGCCTGGGACAGGAATACCTCTGCGAAAAATACCTTGACTGGGGCCATGAGCTGGCCGAACAGAAGGGCTTCGAATGTTATACAAAGAACAAGGAAAAGATCACTGTTGACGACTACCTGAACGGAATCGAAAAGTTTGACGATCTTAAGATTGACCTTACATTCTTGAACGAGAAGGCGGAGAAGGAACAGCTCCTTACCCAGCTTCACAAGCGCATTCATGACTATCAGTTCCTGAACAAGGTAAAGACAAACACAGTCAAATCCTCAAACATCAAGAAATATATTGAAAATTCAGTGCAGTACATATTTGACTACACACTTGCAGACGCTGTATTCATGTGCGAGAATAAAAATAGCAAGACCTATACTCTTCACAGCATTTTCAGAACTGAGCCGGTAAAACTTTCTGCCGCAGTGCTGAAAAAGCTCTTCTCTCTTTCTCCAAAAAAGGACCTTTCCCAGTTCGTGTACAAACCGGCAGACCGCCTGTATTTCGGAAACATAGCACAGTACGGCTACAATTATGCCTTTGTAATCGTTCCTTCCGACCAAAACCTGCTTACTCCGGAAAACATCACTACGCTGAACATTGCGCTGAACTCAATCCAGTCCCAGATTACAATTTACAAGCAGGATGAAAACCTTATATTCCTTTCAACTACAGATACACTTTCACTGCTGAACAACAGACATGCCCTGCAGCAGTACATTATCTGCGAAAGCGACAAAGTGCGCAGATACATACAGCGCCGTCACATACAGCTTCAGGTTGCAATTGCATTCATTGACCTTGACAACTTTAAATTCTACAACGATACCTTCGGACATAACACAGGAGACATGCTCATAGGCCGCTTCGCAAAACTCCTCAAGGAAACCTGCCGGCAGATTGACTTCATCGCACGATTCGGCGGCGACGAATTTGTAATCGCCATGCTGGAAACCAACGAGGAAGAAGCAAAACGGGTATTTGACCGCCTGTACGACAAGCTCAAAAAATGCGGGCACTTTATTCCTGACATCAAGCAGCTTCATGAGGTGAACACTCTTGAAATTCCTGCAAAACGGCTTCTTGGATTCAGCATGGGCGTAAGCACAAACTTTGACGTTGAGGATAAATCCAACCTGAACATGGTTCTTGAAAACGCCGACAAGGCACTGTATTACTCAAAAGAAAACAACAAGGGCAGATGTACTGTCTGGGCTGAGATCAAGGACAAAATAAAAGGCAGCACAAAAAGCTGCTCATTCACCACAAACTCCTGACCTGATCTGTTCACAGAACTGAAAAAAACTGCTATCATATTGCATATTTTATCTTAAGGACGATTCATGGCACGGTCAAAAATTGTTGTATTGGATTTTGGAAGTCAGTATGCGCACCTTATTGCAAAAAGGTTCCGAATGCTTGGTTTTTATTCAGAAATTGCACTTCCTTCCACAGATTTAAGCGTTTTCGAAGACGCAAAGGGAGTTATTTTTTCCGGAGGACCAAGTTCTGTTTACGAAGAGAATGTCCCTGAGTTCAACGAAGAGATTCTCAGCCTGAACATTCCTATCCTCGGACTTTGCTACGGTCACCATCTTATTTCAAAATGCTACGGCGGAAAAGTCGGAAAGGCTGAGATCGGTGAATTCGGATTCGCAGAACTTCACCTTAACCCGGAAGTAAAATCACCTCTTTTCGAAGGAATTGCCCCGGTTCAGCAGGTATGGATGAGCCACCAGGACGGCGTACTTGAGATACCGGAAGGCTTTGAGGTCGCAGGTTCCACAAAAGACTGCCCTGCGGCTGCCCTTCAGAACCTCCAGAAAAAAAGGTTCAGCCTTCAGTGCCACTGCGAGGTAAAGGACACTCCTTGCGGAAATCAGATTTTTGAAAATTTCGCGCGCTACTGCGGAATGGAAAAAAACTGGGATCAGGATACTGTACTTCAGGTAATTCTCCAGCAGATAAAAGATCATGCAAAAGACAGAAACGTACTCCTCTTCCTTTCCGGCGGAGTTGACTCTACGATCACTTTTGCGCTTCTGAACAAAGCCCTCGGACAGAACCGCGTTCTTGGCCTTCACATTGACAACGGATTCATGCGCAAAAACGAAAGCGCTGACGTAGCAGAAGCATACAGAAAATTCGGCTTCAACAACTTCATCGTCGAAGATGCAAGCGAAAGCTTCCTGAACGCAATCGCAGGACTTACAGACCCGCAGAAAAAACGCATGGCTGTAGGTGAAAACTTCATAACAGTAAGAAACGAAGTCGTTGCAAAACAGCACCTGAACGAAGACCAGTGGCTCCTCGCACAGGGAACCCTTTACCCGGATATCATTGAATCCGGCGGAACAAAGAATTCAAAGACAATCAAGACACACCATAACCGGGTTGCCGGCATCCAGACCCTGCTTGAAAAAGGGCTCATCATTGAGCCTATCCGCGACCTGTACAAGGATGAGGTCCGGGCAATCGGAAAAAAACTCGGACTGCCGGATGAGCTTGTTATGCGTCATCCATTCCCGGGACCGGGACTTTCAATTAACGTACTCTGCAATGACGGAAAAAGCTGGAGCGAAAAGGACGAGGCTGAGCTCAAGGCTGCCCATGAAGAACTTGAGAAGATCCAGCTTTCTATGTTCTGCCAGAACTGCAATGCCTCACTCAAAAGAAGCGTTCTTCCGGTACGCTCTGTAGGAGTTCAGGGAGACTTCCGTACCTACAGATTCCCTGCAGTACTTACATTCAAGGAAGAAGGCGAAGGATTTTTCCATATTCCTAAAAAAAGGGAGAAGGTTGAGGAAGCCAGCTCAGCAATTACAAACAGCGCAAAATACCTGAACCGCACAGTAATAAAGCTCTATCAGAAACCTTCCGTAAAAGATGACGAGATGAAGCTTCAGGAAGGTTACTGTGAGAAAAAACGCCTTGACCAGCTCAGGGAAGTTGACAACATTGTTCTCACAGAGCTTCGCAAGTCAGGCTGGTACGACATTATTTTCCAGCACCTTACAATAGATCTTCCATACGCAAGCCGTCCGGATCACGCAAGTTTTGTTCTTCGCCCGGTATGCTCAGAAGACGTGATGACAGCAAGATTTGCATGGCTTCCGCAGGAACTTATGCAGACAATAATTACAAAAATCGCAGCCCTGGACTTTGTTGACGCCCTGTTCTTTGACGCAACAAACAAACCGCCTGCAACTTTCGGCTGGGAGTAATTCCGGTACATAAGAAAAGAGCAGCCCACGGACGGACGCCATTGAAAAAGTCCTAAACTAGGGCGAATTCACAAACATCACTAAGAAATGTAAAATTCTCTTGGTGGTGTTTTTTTTAACCGTTGTAAGTCCGCTCCGAAGCCAGATGATTAAGAATCCGCTCCATTACAGAAAAACTTTCGGGAGTAAGAGAGTCAACGTTGTCTTCCGCTGTATGAAAAAGTTTCCATGTGGGGGGAATCATCGCATCAAGTTCTGATTCATCTAAATATTCGGGAATCCTGCTGTTCATAACGTAATTTTCAAGCATAGGAACCCGCGCCAGGTCAAGCATGAACCGGCTGGCTTCATCAGCAGGAAGCATGGTTATTGCAACGGCCGGGATTCCGCAGGCAAGGAAACCTGCATTATCACTATAAGAAATGGGAAGAATTGCAAAATTACCGCCGCTTGAGACTCTGAGCATGTTTGCAGCACGGCTCTTCAAGTCTGTAAACCTGGTTCTGAAATTCCATCTTACGTTTGCAGGAAGCTCTGTTTTTCCCATGACAGGCACCGTACCCCGGCCTACAGAATCGAAAACGTATACATCGTCATCAGTAATTTTCAGTCGTCTGAACAGAGAAGCAAGGCAAAAGCCCCCTGTGAGGAAACGGTTCCTCCCTGAGCGCCTCCTATTTCCTCGCCGTCCGTAAAAATCAGGCGAACGTTGTGCTGGCGGCCGCTTTTCATAAGACTTACAGCCCATTCCATAAGTGCAAAATCAGCGGAACTGTTGTCATTTGCCCCCGGGCTGCCTTCAAAACGGTCATAATGGGCAATTACAGTCTTTATCTTGAACATGGGATTGTACTGGGTTTTAGGAAAGACTACATAGATGTGCTCATGTCCGTCCACAGGAAGGACAACTGATTTTACACCGCGTTTTTCAAGATAGGAAACTATAAAATCCCTGCGGTTACAATTTCCGCTGCAAAAAATCCTGTATTCATCTCCAATCCTGAACATGATTTAATTATAAAGCATAATCACTCTGTTTTCCACAGACATATCGATACATTTACATTTTTTGTATATAATCTGGTCGTATGAAAAGGATTTACATAGGAAACTTAAGTTTTGACACCACAGAAGAAAAACTGAACGTCACTTTCGCTGCTTTTGGCGAAGTATTCTCAGTCTCAATATTGACGGACAAATTCACCGGAAGATCAAAGGGATTCGGATTTGTAGAAATGCCTGACGATGACGCTGCATTCAACGCAATCCGGGAACTCAACGGAAAGGAAATTGACGACCGGAAAGTAAGGGTAAGCATTGCAGAAGACAAGCCTGTCCGCAAAAACAATGCTCCCCGCTCAAAGAATCAGCGGTAACCCTTAAAGCGCAGGATTCTGAGAACGCTTTCATCAATGCGCTTCTCAGAAATTTTCCCTGTCTGAACCGCTTCCAGAACAGCATCAAATGCCGCGGCAAAATCCTGAGGCATAAGGATGATGTCATTGCCGGCCTCAACGGCAAGCAGCGCGGCCTTCGCAGAGCCGTAGTTCTTTTCTATGGCACCCATTGCAAGGGCATCCGTAAGAATGATTCCCTTGTATCCAAGTTCCTCCCGAAGCTTCTTTGTAACTACAGTCTTAGAGAGAGATGAAGGCAGAGCCCCCGGCTCAATAGAAGCAAGAGTCACATGAGCAAGCATGACTGCATCAGTTGAATCAAAATTACGGACGAAAGGAATGAGCTCGCATTTTTTCAGCTCCTCCCAGGACTTTACTACAGCGACATAATCCGCATGAGTATCATCCTTAGTGTCCCCGTGTCCAGGAAAATGCTTCAGGCAGCCTTTTATTCCTTTTGAATGAAGCCCCTCCAGAAAAGCACCCGCCATTTCCGCAACAAGCTCAGGATCACTTCCAAAAGCCCTGTCACCGATTACAATATTCTCAGGATTTGTATTAACGTCAGCATCAGGAGCAAAGTCCATTGTAAATCCATATTCAGAAAGATACTGACCTATATATTCCCCGGCCTTACGGGCATTGCTGACGTCTCCTGTTTTTCCGACCTCAAGCATAGGACCCACATTCTCAAGCCCCATCTTACGGTTCCGGGCAAGCCGGGCAACCCTTCCCCCTTCCTCGTCAACTGCAATCACAGGAGCTATAGCGGAAGCATCTTTAAGCTGGCGCACGAATCTCCTAAGCTGCCGGGGATTCTTTATATTCTTGGCAAAAAAAACAAAACCGCCTGCAGGATATTTTTCAAGAGCATCAGCCATTCCCGAAGAAAGATGGGTATGAGGAACCTTGCTTCTGCTCATTACGATGTTAATCGGAACCGAAAAATCAAGCTGGTCCGGCTGAATGAAAAACAGCTGCCCTACTTTCTGCTGTACGGAAAGCTCCGAAAGTATTTTTTCCGCGCTTTCAGAACCAGGATCATTTTTTTCAGAAGCAAGGCTCCTGCATGAAAACAGCAGGGAACACAGCATTATGACTACAAAAGAGATGACGCAATTTTTTTTCATGGAAGAATTATAGCGAATTTTCAAACAGAATGAAATATTGCGGCACAAATAAAATGCAGCAAATTTCGACAAAATCAGTACTTTTGTCATTCACTCTTATTTGTCATTCACTCTTATTTGTCATTCACTCTTATTTGTCATTCACTCTTATTGATAAAAAAGCCTGTAACAAGTAGAATTAAGGAACTTTTATAACACAGACGAGGAAACACATGTCAACTCCATTAGAAGAATACTTAGCATCTTGCGGCGGAAAACCAAATGCCGCAATGACAGCGTATGTTGCAAACCTTCAGCAGGTTGCCGCAGTAGGACCGGATATCGCCGCTTCAATCGTAAATGAGATTGAGAACCAGCGAAGCCACCTTAAGCTCGTTGCTTCAGAAAACTACTGCTCATTGAACGTTCAGGCAGCCATGGGAAACCTTCTTACAGACAAATATGCAGAAGGATATCCGGAACACCGCTACTACGGTGGATGCGTTAATATCGATGCAGTTGAAAACACAGCTGCCCGCGAAGCAGAAGCTCTCTTTGGCGCAGACTACGCTTACGTTCAGCCGCACTCAGGAGCAGACACAAACCTTGTTGCATACTGGGCAATTCTTTCTGCAAAGGTTGAGACACCAACCCTTGAGGAACTTGGCGTAAAATCCTTGAACGACCTTACAGACGAACAGTTCGACGCTCTCCGCAAAAAGTTCGGAAACCAGCGCCTTATGGGCTTGGACTACTCTTGCGGCGGACACCTTACACACGGATACAAAATGAACGTTTCTGCCCGCATGTTCGAAAGCCATCCTTACGGAGTTGACCGCGAGACAGGACTTTTGGACTACGATGCAATCGAAAAGCAGGCAATGGAAGTAAAACCTCTCATCCTTCTTACAGGATTCTCTGCATACCCAAGAAAAATCAACTTCAAGCGCTTCCGCGAAATCGCAGACAAATGCGGAGCAGTATTGATGGTAGATATGGCACACTTCGCAGGTCTCGTAGCCGGAAAAGTATTTGAAGGCGACTTTGATCCTGTAAAATGGGCAGACATCGTTACAACAACAACACACAAGACACTTCGCGGACCACGCGGTGCCATGATTCTCTGCAAGAAAGAATTCGCAGACTACGTAAACAAGGGATGTCCGATGGTTCTCGGAGGCCCTCTTGGACACATAATGGCCGCAAAGGCAATCGCATTCAAGGAAGCACGCACACCAGCATATCAGGCATGGGCACACCAGGTTGTTAAAAATGCAGCCGCACTTGCAGAAGGATGCAAATCACACGGAATGCCTCTCCAGACAGGCGGAACAGACAACCACCTTATGCTCGTAGACGTAACAGGCTACGGACTTACAGGAAAGCAGGCAGAAGCAGCACTCTTCAAATGCGGAGTTACAGCTAATGCAAACGCCCTTCCATACGACAAGAACGGTGCATGGTGGACATCAGGAATCCGTATCGGAACTCCTGGCCTTACAACTTTGGGAATGAACGAAGATGACATGAAGGAAGTTGCCGACATCATCGACTTCGTTCTCAAGAACACAAAACCAGGCCTCACAAAGGAAGGAAAACCTGCAAAAGGAAAGATTGAAATTTCTGATGACGCAGTAAATGCTGCCCGCGCACGTGTAAACAAGCTTTTGGGCACACATGTCCTCTACCCGGAACTGGATTTGGACTTCCTCAAAAAAGCATTCGTAAAGGCATAATAATTAAGGGCGGAGTCCCTCCCTGCGCCTCAAATAAAAAAGGATTCGCCTGAAGTGCGGAGCCTTTTTTATTTTCGCCTACCCTGCCCAACGGGGGACCCCCCCCGTAACGCCCCCGGACATTGTCACTTCACGGCAAAATCATCATAATGTTTCCATGGCAATTGAAGATTTTATTGAAAGCAAAAACATCCGCCTTGACCAGCAGCTGCGGTTCTCAGCAGAAATAGACAAGATGACGTCAATTTTCAGGCACACAATGCTCATAAACAAAAGCCGCCGGGAAAATGACGCAGAACATTCATGGCATATCGCCGTCATGGCAATGCTCTTTCAGGAATACGCCGCAGAGCCTGTAGACATAAGCCATGTAATAAAAATGTGCGTAGTCCACGACCTTGTTGAAATCTACGCAGGAGATACTTTCGCCTACGACCCGAAAGCAAACGAGGACAAAACCCTGCGGGAACAGAAGGCAGCAGACAAACTGTTCGCACAGCTGCCGGCCGAACAGGGCAAAGAAATCCGCATGCTCTGGGAAGAATTTGACGCCACAGAAACCCCTGACGCAAAATATGCCGCCTGCATGGACACCCTGCAGCCATTACTGCACAACACACTGACAGACGGCCACACCTGGGCAGAAAGCGGTACAAACCGAGCCGCCGTAGAAAAACGCGCCTCAGTAATAAAATCCTTCATGCCCGAAGTCTACAAGTGGGTAGAAAAAAACATCCAGAACGCCATATCCAAAGGCTGGCTGAAGGAATAAAAAAAGCAGTAAGGCCAAAACAAGCCATACCGCTTTCCTGCCGGGAACCAGACTCGAACTTGCCTACAATCGAAAATCCGTTAAAAAAGAATCCGCAAGGATTCTTTTAGGATTATCCCCAATTTCCGGCACCGAGCGTGATTCATCACGCTCGCCAGTTCAAGAATTCAAAACAATCAAAAAAAAAGCAGTAAAGCCAAAACAAGCCATACCGCTTTTCCTGCCGGGAACCAGACTCGAACTGGCACGGCGTTTAACCGCCGAGGGATTTTAAGTCCCTTGTGTCTACCATTCCACCATCCCGGCGTTTTGATTATGTTACTAAAAATATCGGACTTTTACAAGTAGCAGATTTGTTATAGAATAGCCCCATGTATTCTGACTCACACTTTCATTTTGAACACACAACCGTGCGCGACAACAAGGACTTTTCAGTAAACGGCGCAGAAATCCTGACCCTCATGGCAAAAAGAAACTGTTTTTTCGGACTGGACATCGGCACTGAACCAGACGACCTTTTGAAGCGCGAGGCCTGCCTAGATACAGCCATCGCAAACATGAACGATACATTCCTTGCAGACAAAGTCCGCAAGTTCATATATTTTTCCGCCGGAATATGGCCTTCAGTAGAAGACATAAAGAACAGGTTCAACAGCATGAAGATCCTTAAAGAAACGATTGCAAAAACAGAGGAAAACACAGAAGATGATTCCCTGAACCGCAAAATCATCGCAATCGGAGAATGCGGACTGGACCACCACTGGAATCCTAGCGGCGTAGACGGAAGATGCGAAGATGACTTTAACCAGGAAATGTACCTTGCAGAACGTGAACTTTTTGAGCTTCAGCTCGAATACGCGAAAGAACTGAATTTGCCTGTAATCATTCATTCAAGAGATGCATTTGAAGATACCTTTGACTGCATCAAAAACTGCGGCTGGGACAACGGCATAATTCACTGCTACTCCTACGGCGCAGAAGAAGCAAGAAAATTCCTTGACCGGGGCTGGTACATCAGTTTCAGCGGAAGCGTTACTTATACAAAGAAAAGCAAGATGGAAGCAATGAAAGAACTGCTCACCCTGGTTCCGGAAGACAGGATTCTGTGCGAAACAGATTCCCCGTATCTTGCACCGGTTCCATTGAGAGGAACACTGAACACACCGGTAAACGTAGAGCACACCTATAAATTCATTGCCCAAATAAGAGGCACAGAGCCGGAAAAACTGTCCGAAACGGTAGACAGAAACATCAGGACTCTGTTCAATTTATAGAATCTATTCAACCTGACTGTAAAGGCCGCTCATTTCTGTACGCCATTCGGCGCGGTTATCGCGGTCTTCAAGTTCTATAGTCTTTTTTATCTGGAAATGTTTCTGGTCGCGGATATTTTCGTAATAAAGGATTGCAAAACGACCCTGACCGATATAGGCGATTTTTTCATTCTGACCAAGTTTTTCTGTTTCAGCCAGCATCTTCATGATACATTCAAAATGAACAGGTTTTCCCGTAGCTTTATCAGCAATTGCGCTGGCCATGTCAGTTATTTTTTCACCGCATTTAGGACAAATTATTTCGCGGGTTTTAAGTTCTTTTATGGCATTCTCACGTTTCTGCTGAGCCTCAACATTTTCATGGGCAACAAAACGGAACTTGCTCTGCTGTGGACGGATCAAAGAGTCAAAATTCTGGTTTGAATTTCTGTTTTTTCCGCCGTTTGAATTCTTTGAATCATTCCAATTATGGTGTCTTCGTCCACGTCTGTTTTTTTCCATATTTGCATTCAGCTCCTGTTTCGAGCCAAATTACATGTCCCGAAACTGCAATTCATCCGGATCCTCAACCAGCTTGCGGCTGATTACCTGAGCAATCCTGAAAATTGCATTATTTAAGTATTCTTCATCATGAATTTTTTCACGCAGCTCCAAAAGCCGGGGAGAAAGGGACGCTTCCCGTTCCAGAACAAGTGTATCAGCAGATTTTCTTCGTTCAGAAATCATAAAAACTCCGAAAAAGCGTTTTCTATATGGTATATATCCGGCAATCCGGGCATATCCACCACAATTACATCAAAACGAATATAGTTGTTACTATATTGTCGATAAATTGAAAGAAAACATTTAGACGTTTTTATAATTCTTTTCTGTTTTCGCACATCCAGAACATGAGAAAGCAGTTCCGGAGTGCCTTTAGGCAGAGTTTTTACCTCTACGAACACCAGCGTTTCCGCTTTGCGTGCAATTATATCAATTTCACCCTGCTTCACTCTGAAATTTCTGGCCGTAATTTCATAGCCCTTCATCTCAAGATATCTGCAGGCCCGGCTCTCTCCGTCACTTCCGGTTTGTTTTCGTAAATCCTTCAAAAACTACAGTTCTTCAATTTCTTCAATTGGGTTAGCATCAGAGAAATGTGACGGAACATATTCGCTAGGATCAATTTCCTTGCCCTTTGTAAGAAGGTAAGGAATCTTCCACTGCCTCAATGCCGCAATATGATACGGTTTGGCAGTTTTTCCGGCGGCAAGAAACATGTTCTTTCCGTCTTCAAAATAAACAGGCTCAGAAAAACATACACCGATCCTTATCCTGTTTACGTCAATTTTTTCCATTTCAATCATAGTTTAAAAACTCTCCAAAGTATTTATCTCTTTTATTTTATACCATCTTGTCATAATTCACAATAACAGAAAAAATTTCTGCCACAATTTTCCACGTAGACTCCGGAATCATGCTGCCGATCTCTGCGGCAGAAAGTACGTTTGCGGCAACCTGGTTTTCTACAAGAGGAACCGAATTTTCTCTGGCGATCTCTATCATTTTTTCTGCAAGTCTGCCTTTTGCCGAAAAACTTATAAACGGCGCCTCTGCACCTTCAGGATATTTTAAAGAAACAGCAACTTTTTCATCACCCATCAAACCACTCCTTCAAGCATCGAAAGACCCTCATTTTCAGGCATAAACGAATGAAAATCCCCGTAAGAAACTTCTGTTACTTCCACCTCCGGGAAACTGACTTTAAGCCGGCTTTCAACAGATGAAAGATCGGGAGAATCTGCGGCAGCAAGAATCTTCTGAACCTGGCCTCCGTTCATAAAAATACAGAAACCGTAGCTCACGCCGGAAAAATCAAAATTCAGGACGATTCTGCGGGGTGATTTTTTTTCTGCATCCAGGAAAGCATAAAACGAACCTTTCCCGTTCTTCCGGCCTTCCCTGAAATATTTAAAATCAAAGGGAACCTTTATCCAGTTACCGAATGATGAAGTTTCTTTTTTAAATCCAAGATGATTAAAAAGCGTCAGAAGCCCGCTCTTGTTTTTTTCAGTAGCCCTGCAGCAGAAGATTTCTTCAAAAAAATCCGCAAAAGAATTTGAAGCGGCTTTCCCGTCTCCGGCTTTTTCAGAATCCAGAGAAAGATTTTCACCTTCATCTTCCATAAGAGCTTCCACCATCTCTGAATCCGGCACTATCCCCTTTTGCATCAGGATGAATGCCGCGGAGGCAGCTTTCTTTTCCCGTCCCTTGAATTTCATACCCAGTATACGGGCTTTGCTGATAATTTCCCTGTCAAAACGGCTTCCTGTCTCTTTTGTAAGATTAAAAAGCTCATAGGAAAGTTCGTCCGGATACAAGCCCAAATTTGCAAAATACTGGATGATTTTTGGATTAGTAATCCTGCCTTCTGAATCAAAAATTACAGGCAGTTTGTAAAGTTTAGAAGAATCAAGCAGAATGTCCGCACCCTGCATTTTAAGAATCACTCTGGAACCGGCAAGACTGATTCCGGCTTTAAAAGAGGAGCCGACTTCAAGCGGTACGGAAGACCTGATGTCAAAGGAGCCTCCCGCAAAAGAAACTTTATATGAGCCGTTTCCATTATTTTTCAATACACGCACATAAACGGAACTGCCCTCACGCAGGGCTTTTGCATTATTCCCGGGCGTGAGGGCAGCTGAATGCACTACAACAGAAGTTTTCATGCAGCCTTTAATTTATTTTGCTTCAGCAGCTGTGTGCTCAGCAGATTTTTCAGCTCTGATAGCTTCTTCCTGTGCGTGAGCGGCAGCTTCAGCAGATTTGTTCTGTTCATTGATGAATGCAGAAACTTTTCCGCCAAGCAATTCCTTAACTTTCTTATCCTTACCGATTTTGTCTCGGAGGTAGTAAAGCTTAGAACGGCGAACTTTACCAGCACGTACGATTTCTACCTTTACGATGCGCGGGCTGTTTACAGGGAATACACGCTCAACGCCTACACCATAAGATTCCTTGCGTACTGTGAAAGTCTTGCGTACACCTGCATTCTTGATGCAGAGTACAATACCTTCATATACCTGAATACGTTCTGTTTTACCTTCAATAATTTTGAAATATACTTTTACTGTATCACCTACTTTGAACTGAGTAGTAAAAGCTCTTTTCTGTCCTTCTTCAATAGCTTTAATAAGATCCATTATAAATCTCCTGACTTCTTAGATTCTTTCTTTTTCAAGTTTTTAACCGAAGTCTGCTCTGTTATTTCCTCAATCATTTTTTTGGCTTCCAAAGAAAGTTGTCCGCTCTGTTTTGCAGTCCCGATCATGTCCGGCCTGTTGCGCAAAGTTTTTTCAATACGTTTCTTCAAACGCCACTTTCGGATGTTCTCATGATTTCCGGAAAGAAGAACTTCCGGTACTTTCATGCCCTTATACACGTCAGGTCTTGTGTACTGAGGATATTCCAAAAGTCCGTCGCTGTAACTTTCTTCTACCAGTGATTCGCTTGAAATTACGCCGTCCACCAATCTGTAGATTGTGTCCACCATAACCGTTGCAGCTACCTCACCGCTCGACATTACGTAATCGCCGATCGAAACCTCGTCATCCACGTAATAATCGATTATCCGCTGATCGATACCTTCATAGCGACCGCAAATAAATACAAGCTCGTCTTCGCGACTAAGTTCATAGGCTTTTTTCTGTGTAAAAGGCTCCCCACCAGGAGTAACATAAATTACCCTCTTGCGTTTTGCCTTCACGCTGTCCAAAGCCAAGCCCAGCGGCTCAGTCATCATTAATTGACCGGCTCCGCCGCCGTAAGGAGCGTCATCACACTTCTTGTGCTTATCAAGGGCAAAATCCCTGATGTTCACAAGGTCGTAGGCAATAATTCCCTTTTCAACCGCTTTGGCCATGATTGAGCTTTCAAAATATGCCCGCGGAATCTCAGGAAATAAGGTCAGCACTGTAAATTTCATGGAATTACTCCAGAATCCAGAGGTGCATCAGTTGAATAGTCTTGGCTTTGACATCCACATTTCCAACGTGATTCAAGTTCAATGGTACAAGTACCTTACGAACTTTGCCCGAAGAAGTATGCTTCAAGTCGTCTGCAAGAACAGTGCAACTCTCGGAGATAGAAACTTCTAACAAGTAACCTGCTCCGCCTTCCAATACGTCTGTGATTGTTCCGACAATTTCTGCCGGTGCAGTCACCGCTGCCGCTTCCGTGCCGTTCCATATTAAAGAACAGCCTTTTAAGTCTTCAATATACCACTCATTCTTACCTAAAGGATGAGCGTATTTACGGTCAACCCAAAGTTCCCATCCGCTGTACTTACGTACTTCTTCAGGACTGTTGATTTCCCGCACTTTCATGTACAAGGTACCGCATCCCTCTTCCGCAGATTCAACGCTGCATTTTTTTGAATCAGAACCGTGCCTCAAAGTAACTTCTTTTAATGCCGCTATGTGAGCGTAATCGCCGGAAGCACTCTCTACTTTAAATTCCCCCGTCACACCATGTGCGCCACGGACGAAGCCAACAACAAGCTGCTCATTTTCCATCAGTAACTTAATCCAGAATATCCAAACTGTAGCGCTTTCCGTCTTTTGTAGCAGAAGCACTCAAAACAGTTCGCATTGCCTTTGCAATACGGCCGTATTTTCCAATTACCTTACCAATGTCACTTTCCGCAACCTTGTCCCCCAGCACTTCCTTGATATCCTTC
>JAFPCT010000197.1 GCA_017390125.1 Treponema sp. | reverse complement strand
GTGTCCGCCACCGTAGCAGTCAAGGTAGTGCTGGGCAGGAGAGTCATTCGGTTTGTCTGCAGCCTGAATACCACCTTCAGCCATCATTGTGTTTGCATCACCTACGCGGAGTTTAGTTACCAAAAGAACTTTTGCTCCAGCTTCGCTTGCCATGATTGATGCAGAAGTTCCGGCTCCACCACCACCAATTACGAGAACGTCTGTTTCGTAGTCAATGTGGTTAAGGTCGATTTTTTCTGGTTCAAGGCGTGGTTTTGCCTGAAGCATTTCTGCCAGTTCAATAGGAGCCTTCTGTCCTTTGTTTGGACCGACTTTAAGTTCCGTGAACTGTTCCTTGATGCGATCCGGGTGGAACTTCAAGAGAAGATCGTCTTTTTCTTCTGCAGTAAGACGAGCATGTTCAAATTTAAGGTTAGCTTCGCGTTTTTCTGCGACAATTTTTGCCGCATCGTCCAGGTAGTTACCATACATAGTTATATTCTCCTAGATAGCGCCATGGGTGGCGCGTCTTGTTTTATTCAAATACATTACGAGTTTTGCAATGCAAAACTCGCTGATTAAAAATGACATGGAGGTCATTTTTAATTATTTTTCAATTTCGCGTGTATTATAAAGATTCTTGATCTGTTCTTTGTCGCCTGTAGACATTTCTACGAACTTCTTGATTGCTTCCTCGCATGCACCGGAATCAATTTCTGCAACGCGGTCAAGAAGGTGCTGGCTCTGCGGCTGAATGTATTTACCGTTCAAGCGGCGTGCAAGTTCAGCAACCTGTGGGTGGCTGATTCCTGCTGGACAACGGCTGGAACAGCATCCGCACATAACGCAGTCAAATGAAAGATCTGCACATTTTGCAAAATCTCCTCTCTGAGCGTATGCGATGTACTGCATTGTCTTAAGGTTCTGAGGGCAGGCACGTGTACAAGCGTTGCAACCTACACAAGAGTAGATTTCTGGATAAAGCTGCATCATGATAGCCTGTTCCGGCTTGATCTTGTTGATGTCGTAAATCTGTTTTACCAACGGGAAGAAAGGAAGTGTTGCAATGAACATGTCGTTCTCAACTTTCTTTGAACAAGCCAGACAAGTCTGGAGCTGGTTCTGACCCTTGATACGGTAAATTGTAGCGCAGGCACCGCAGAAACCGTTACGGCATCCGCAGCCTCTCTTAAGCTGATATCCGGCATACTCCATTGCGTTCATGATTGTAAGCTCAGCCGGAACATCATATTTCTTTCCAAAAATATAAATTGTTGCCATTTCTTTCTTATCTGACATATATACTCCTATTTTTTAAGGTTAAACAATTGCTTACGCAATTGTTTATCTAGCTGGACGTACTAAAAAAGCTGCACCACCGCTTGCTTTTTTTTAGTACTCAGGTGGTAATTCACCCAGCTGGTCAAAACTGAATACAGGACCGTCCTTGCAGACGAACTTGTCACCGATATTGCAGCGACCGCATTTTCCGATACCGCACTTCATGCGCATTTCCATTGTCGTAAATACCTGCTCATCCTTAAAGCCGAGCTTTTTAAGTGCGTCAAGGGAAAGGTGAATCAAAATCGGAGGTCCACACATGATTACAGTCATTCCTGGATCAGGATTGAGTTCCGTAACGTAAGGAGGAACGAATCCAACGTGACCGTCCCAGCCTTCTTCTGCACGGTCGATCGTAAGGTCGATTGAACAGTTTGGCTGTTTCATCCATACGTTCTGCATTTCTTCAAGGCGAACAAGGTCAGCCTTTGAGCGTGAACCGTAGATTACCTGAATCTTACCGTAATCAGAGCGGTGATCCATCATATAGTTTACAACCGAGTGAACAGGAGCAATACCAATACCACCGGCAATAACCAGAATGTCTTTTCCTTTAAGTTTTGTATCTACAGGGAATCCGTTTCCAACTGGACCGCGGAGACAAATCTGCTGACCAACTTCTGCGTTGTGGAGCCATTCAGTTACAACACCACATTTCTTGATGGAAAATTCCATGTGAGTTTCAAGAGTTGGGCTTGAAGTAATGGAAATCATTGATTCACCGACACCAGGAACGATGAGCATGGCACACTGTCCCGGAATGTGGTTGAACAATTTTTTTCCGTCAAGACCGACTACGCTGAAAGTCTTAACATCAGGAGTTTCCTGCTTAATATCAATAATTTTTCCTACATAGGGAATAAAGCTTTCTTTGTTTTCCATAAGCGTTTTCCTTATCCGGTCGGTAGACTAGATATCGTCGGCCTCCTGTACTTCTTTGATTACCTTTACGATGTTCATGTTTACAGGGCAGCTTTCAAGACAGCGTCCGCATCCTACGCAAGAGAACAAGCCTTCGTGTGCCATCGGATAGTACATAAGTTTGTGCATGAAACGCTGGCGGCTTCGTTCTTTCTGTGTGTGGCGAGGATTTTCTGCAGCCATCTGAGTAAAGTCGTTGTACATACAGCTGTCCCAGCAGCGTACCTGACGGATTCCGTTGCCGGTATTGAAGTCGCGGACATCGAAACACATACAGGTAGGGCAGACATAAGTACAAGTACCGCAGCCTACACAAGGTTCGCTGACTTTACTCCAAATTTTTGAATTGAAAATCTTGAGCATGTCTTTTCCCTGGAACTTTGAAAGGTCCAGGTGAGCAAAAGGAAGCTTTTCTGTTTTGTCTGCAATTTCTTTCTTGCAGGCATCAACAGCCTTTGAGTCAGAATCAGCAAGAACTGATTTTGCCTTTTCAACGAAAGCCTTTCCTTTTTCTGTATTTGCTTCAAAGTAGTAAGTGCCGTCTTTAAGCCAAGCGCTTACATCGCCTTTAGAACCGTTCTTGTCATTATTGAGAGAAGCATCGATTCCGTAAGTTGAGCAGAAACATGTTCTTGCAGGCTCGTTACAAGCCAAAGTGATTACAGTTCCGTGCTCACGGCGGTTTTTATAGTAAGAATCAACTGGATTCATGTTAAGGTAAACGTTGTCGATTACAGAAAAACCGACAGTATCGCAGGCACGGACGCCGAAGATTACAAAGTCTTCAACTTCCTTGCGTGGATCCGTTACCTTTACTTCTTTTCCCTTCAATTCATAGCTGACCATGTGCTCAGTTTTCGGGAAGAAGAAATCCTTTGCAGAACGAACAGTCTTAAGATTAGAAGAAAGTTTTGTTCCTTTTTCCCATCTCTTGAAGTCTGCCTTTCCGGTATTGTTGTTAACAGGGAGATACAAAGGCTGTTTTTCGCCGATAAGGGCGAACAATTCGTCTATTTTTTCAGCAGAAATCTTAAACATTATTCAGCCTCCTTGTCATTTGCTCTGTCCCAAACAATTGTTGTTTCAGCGTCACCTGTTGTGAAAGTAAGCATAGGCGGCTTGGTTTCCATGTCGCTTCCTGCCTGATAATCGCCGTAAATCTCGTTGATGTCCTTGATGTACTTGCGGTTAAGCAGGTAAAGAGGTATGCCCTGAGGACAAACCCGAGAACATTCACCGCAGTCTGTACAGCGGCCGGCAACGTGCCAGGCACGAACAATGTGGAAGAGGCTTTCTTCGAAACTTGTTTCTGCAACTTTCTGTGTCGTGAAAAGCTTGTTGTTATCAAATAC
The DNA here is from genome assembly GCA_017390125.1 of Treponema sp. Taxonomy (GTDB): domain Bacteria; phylum Spirochaetota; class Spirochaetia; order Treponematales; family Treponemataceae; genus Treponema_D. The sequence goes on along the minus strand of JAFPCT010000197.1, from coordinate 19 downwards.
ACATTTTTCACAGGTACAT
>JAFPCT010000026.1 GCA_017390125.1 Treponema sp. | reverse complement strand
GTCTGCGTATCCTGCAGGAAGAACGGCTATATCCGTTTCTTCAGTGCATTTCCAGGTTCTTCCGTATGATACTGATCTTCCCGGTGTGAAGCGCCTTATTGCGCAGACAGAGGTCTCAAACTGCATGACCGGTTTGAGTGAAAAACTGATTCCCTTTGAGCGGAGGTATTCTTCTGTAACTTCGTCTGCATAGTATCCGTAAAGGATGATTCCCGGGCGTACCATGTCAAACTGGAATTCCGGCATGGCTATTGCGGCGGCGCTTGCAGAGCAGGTAAGGATTCCCGGCTGAATTCCGGAATCCCGGACGCTGTCCGCTGCTTTTTTGAATGAGGCGGCCTGCATCCTGGTGTATTCGATGTTTTCTTCCGTAATGCTGTCGCTGACGGCGAAATGAGTGATCATTCCTGCAAGGTGAAGATGCTTTGAGGAGGCGATTTTTTTTGCTGTTCCGGCGCTTTCTTCCGGAAGGCAGCCGATTCTTCCCATTCCGGTGTCTACTGCAAGAAATACGTCCTGAGTGTCTTTTCCGCTTTTTTCAGCCTGCCTGTCCAAAAGTGCGATCACTTCTTCATCAAATACAAGAGGCGTTATGCTGTTTTCCGTAACAAGAGGCATCTCTTCCCTGGTGCATGGAGAAAGGAGCAGGAGCTTTGTCTTTATGCCGTTTTCACGGAGCTCCAGACCTTCTTCCGGTGTGGCGACAGCAAGATATTCTGCACCGGCTTCTTCTGCAATTTTCGCTGCGTTCACACCGCCGTTTCCGTAGCCGTCAGCCTTTACTGCGCAGCACAGTTTCACTCCCGGTTTAAGGTTTCTTTTTATTTCGCTTATATTATGCCGTAAATTGTCTGAGAAAATTATTGCTTTTGTTGAGCGCATCGTCTTTTCCATAACTTTTATATTTCCGATTCCAGCCGGGGAATAAGTTCCTTTATTTCTGCCGCAAGGTAGAAAGAACCGGCTGATAATAGAATATCGGATTCTTTCAATCCTCTTATTATAGCACAAAGTGCCGTTTTAAGGTCATCAATTTTCTCTGCGTCAATTCCGTTTTCTTTTGCTGTTCTGAATGCCTTTTCGCTGCTGCAGGAACGGACTGTTTTTGGAGATGTAAAGACTATCCGGCTGAATTTTCCCTTGAAAAGCGGAATGATATCCTCGATGTCTTTGTCTCCGGCGCAGGCGAAAAGCAGGGTGCAGTTCCTTTCCGGAAAAACTTCCCTCAAGGTTTCCACTGTATTCTTAATGCTTTTCACGGTATGAGCTCCGTCCAGCACAAGGGTCCTGCCGCAGAGGGATGATATTTCAAAACGAGCCGGAATGAATGTTTTGGACAGTCCCTGCTCAATCTGTTCAGGGGTGATTTCCGGAAAGGCCTTACTGACTGCAGTTATTGCGGCGGCGGCATTCTGAACCTGGACTTCTCCCGGCATTTTCAGGGTGAAGGAAAACTTTTCTCCGTTGCGAAAGGTTATATCTGCGTCCATAAGGCCGTCTTTTCTGTATGAGTGGTGAAGTTTTTCTGCGTAATTTCTTACAAGCAGTAATTCTGCATTTTTCTGCAAGCAGGTTTTTCTGAACGTTTCTTCAGCTTCCGTGTAATTCTGGAATGAAACTACTGCCGGTATGCCGTTTTTTATGATTCCGGCTTTTTCTCCTGCAATTTCTTCAATGGTGTTTCCAAGGAATTCAGTATGTTCCTTTTCAATCGGCATCAGTACTGTCAGTGCCGGGTGAATGATATTCGTGCTGTCAAGCCTGCCTCCGAGCCCGGTTTCGTAAACTGCAAAATCAACGCCGGCATATTTGAAGCAGAGAAATGAAAATACCGTCACAAGCTCAAACCAGGTGAGGGGTCTTTTTCCAGGAAGTTCTTCTGGAGAGATTGATTCAACGCAGGAAACCAGGGTATCGGCGGCTTTTTCGTAGACCTCGTCTTCAAAAAAGGATGAAGCGCTTTTGACCCGTTCCCGGAAATCCGTTATGTGAGGAGAAGAGTAGAGTCCGCATTTTTTTCCGCTGGCCTCAATAATGCCTGCAATCATTGCGGATACAGAGCCTTTTCCTTTTGAGCCTGCTGTATGAATGCACTGGATGTCATCCTGAGGATTTCCCAGACGATCCGCAAGAAATTTCATTGAATCCAGCCAGAAAATACCTTTCTGCTGTGTTTTTTCAAAATTAAGGAATTTTGAAAGCCAGGAATAAAAGTCTGAAAGCGTCATGGGTGAAAGTGTAGCGTTTTTTCTGCTTCTTGTTAAATCAATATGGAATAAAGGCTATTTTTTTTATATAATGACGAAGAGGTGACACTATGGCAGAACTTGAATACAGCGGCACTTATGAAGCGGCCCTTGCGACAAGTAAAAAAATAGAAGAAGACATTGTTAAAAATCCAAAAAAATACAGAGTGCTTACAGGTGACAGACCGACAGGAAGACTTCATATCGGTCATTACTTCGGCTCTTTGCAGAACCGCGTAAAACTTTCGAAACTTGGAGTTCCAACCTGTATCCTTATTGCAGATTATCAGGTTCTTACTGATCATGATGCTTATCAGGAAATAAGCCAGAATACAAAGCAGCTTGTAATTGATTATCTCGCCTGCGGAATCGAACCAAGCGAGGACGTTATAATTTATCCTCATTCTCATGTTCCGGAAGCAAACCAGCTTATGGTTCCGTTCCTTACTTTCGTTACAAATGCGGAGCTCAGCAGAAATCCGACTGTGAAGGAAGAGATTACTGCCTCTGGCTTGAATACTGTCAATGCCGGAATGTACACATATCCTGTTCACCAGGCTGTTGACATTCTTTCTGTAAAGGGAACTGTCGTTCCGGTCGGAAAAGACCAGCTTCCTCACCTTGAGATGGCACGAACAATTGCGCGCCGCTTCAATGATAAATTCTGCAAGAACGCAGAGCCTGTTTTCCCTATGCCATATGCGCTGCTTTCAAAGACTCCAAGCATTATGGGACTTGACGGCAACCAGAAGATGTCCAAGAGCCGTGGAAACGCGATAATGCTTTCTGCTACAGAAGACGAAACTGCAAAACTCATCAAGAAGGCAAAGACTGACGGCGAGCGCCACATTACTTACGACCCTGCGAATCGTCCGGAAGTTGCAAACCTCCTTCAGCTTATCTCCCTTTGCACAAAGGAAACTCCTGAAGCTGTTGCTGAGCGTATCGGTGACGGCGGCGGCGGAATGCTTAAGAACGAGCTTACAGATGTCCTTAATGAGGAGCTTCGTCCTATCCGGGAACGTCGTGCAAAACTTGAGCAGGATCCTGAGTACATCAGGAAAGTGCTTCAGGACGGCATTGAGCGTGCCAGGGCAATTGCAGACAAGACTCTGCACGAAGTTCGTTCTGTAATGAACATGGATATCTAAAGTACAACTTCCTGTACAAGGGCGGAAATGCCGGGATTATTGAAGTTCCCGCTTTCCGCCATTTTTTTTATGTCGCCGGCTGAATATTTGTCCTCCGGGTAAAGGATGACGCATGCCTTGTCTCCATTCTGAAGGAAATTTGTCTTTCCGTATTCGGTGTATCTTGTGGCTCCTATGGAGACAAGAATTCTGTCAGGTTTTCCGGCTGAGACAAGGTAACTTCCGATGTTTTCCTGAGGCCCTTCGTCTGGCTGGAAATTAAGCCTGTCTATAATCCAGTCAACAAGCCTGCCGTAAATGTAGCTGTAATCCCGGACTGCGCTGTCTTCTCCGTATTCAAATACCTGTCCGTTCCGGAGAAGAAAACTTGCGATCCTGTAGCGGTTCAATATTCCGCCTTTTGTGAATTCATCAAGGTCAATGAGGTTTTCTGAAAGCCCCTTGCTGCATTTTCCCCAGTTTTTCTTGAGGCTGATTTTTTTTGCACCTTCTTTCCTGATGGAGCAGTCATTTGAAGCTCCGAAGGAAACAGGTCTGAGGGAAGATATTTTGTCTCCGCTCCATTCTGCTTCAAAAAGAACTGCGCATTCAGGTTCAATCTGAAGTTTCGTCTCTCCCTTCGGGAAAATTATTTTGTCAGCTGAAAAAGGAAATTCATGCAGAAAATCAGGGCTTGCATTTTTTGTGCCTGGAATGTAGGTGGGAAAAAGTGCCTTTGGAGCGCCTGCGTCCTGAACCTTAAGTTTTGCAAAATCTGCGGCTTCTCCGGCCTGTTCCAGATGTCCTGTAAAATTACCTGCCGCTCCGAAAGAAGCAAAATTGTTCAAGTCTAAATTCATGTCTTTACTCCGGAATGGGCTCGCCCTTGTTTATGTATTCCGCCACGATTTTTCCGTCAATTTCATTGAGCGCGATGACGGAATACTCTGCATAGTTTGCAATAAGCCATGTGTCATAGCTTGTCCAGTCGTCGAATGTCTGTTTCATTGTTTCTGCCATATCAGTTCATGTTCCTTTTGTATATGTTTCCTGCAATCAGGAGAAGTTTTTCTTTTGTGTTTTGCTCAGGATCATCAAGCACTGTTTCCAGCAGTTCTTCAAGAACCTTTCCCAGTTCCTTTCCTGCTGGTATTCCTGCTTCCATAAGGTCCCTGCCGTTCACTGCAAGATTCTTAAGGCTGAGGGCACAGTTCTTTTCCGTCTCTTTTTTTACCCTGTCTGAAAGCTCGTTCAGCAGGGCTATGGTCGGACTGTCCTGTCCTCTGACCGGAGCGTTGTGCATTCCGTAAATGTCTGCCAGACGAAGGTCAAAAAGATCCTCAAGATTTTCAGCCTTAACCCGTACAAGAAAGCGCCGGACTGCAGCGTCCGTCCAGGTCGGCTCATAATTGAACATGTGGTGCTTCACAAGGTGGGCTACCTGCTCAATTTCTGCATTTGAATATTTAAGCCTGAGCATTATGCTCCGTGCGATTTTTTCTGATGCAGCCTCATGATTGTGGAAGGTGAACTGGTTTCCTTCCGGCGTTTTTATTACCCGCTTGCATTCCGGTTTTCCGATGTCGTGGAAAAGGGCTGCAAGGCGGACTGCCGGTTTTTCCCTTGGAGCTCCGTCACAGGCGTAGAACAGGTGGTCAAGCACGTCGAATTCGTGGAAGCCCCGGAAATCTCCCTGAATGCATCCTCTGCAGACAAGAAGCTCCGGCAAAAACAGGGAAAGCACACCGGTGTCTTCCATGATTCTCAGTCCCTTGGAAGGTTTTTCTGCTTTGAGGAGCTTAGTGAGCTCATCCCTGAAGCGTTCCACGGAAATGCTTTTTGTCTTTTCAATGATTTCTGGCAGGCTGATTGCCTTCAGGGTTTCTTCCTCAATGTCGAAATCCAGCTGGGCTGAAAAACGGACAGCTCTTATGGGGCGCAGACCGTCCTCAGAGAACCTGTGTTCCGGGCGTCCTACAGTTCGTATTATCTTTTTCTTAATGTCGTTTTTTCCGTCAAAGGGGTCTGTAAGGCTTCCGTCCTTAAGGTTTGCGGCAATGGCGTTTATTGTAAAGTCCCGCCGGCTTAAATCTTCCTATCAGCATTGCCGGAGCAACAGTTTTTTTAAGGAAATACAAATCCGGTCTGAATTTCACACCACGGTTTTTAAAGCCCAGTGAAGCAATCGCTTTGCAGACAGCTTCTGCTTCATCTCTCGCCTTACTATATCCAGAATACACCAACACTTCTGTTCCAGTGGTTTTTCCGTCTTCCGGAAGATTGCCTGCTGCATTGAAGTGAATGGAAATGTCCAAGTCTGCTTTATGCGCATTGCATTTTGATACAATCTTCTTTAATACATCCGATTTGCTTGTACCATTGTCAACAGTACAATCATATACAGTATGACCAAGTTCTCTGAGCATTCGGATAACTTCATCTTTTACCCTGCGCGCTTCTGTGGATTCTTTGATGTATCCAATTGCGCCACATGCTGCTTTTCCGTCCGGATTATGTCCGGCATGTACATTGATTACCATTTTCTTTTCACCACTTTCCGTATCATACTGAGTAAGGTTGTACTTCTCAATCACTGCCATAACATTATCAACATATTTTAATGAAGTGGCATATCCGGCAGCCTTAATAAGTTCCAAATATGTTCGTGGATCCGTAACACCTTTAAGCTTAGAATAATTTGGTATATTGATAAATTCAAAATATCCTTTTATGCCAGCTTCCATATTCGGAAACTTAAACCATTTCATATTAGATGAAGTATAGGATCCATCCGCATTCTGTTCGCTTCCCACTTTATAGTAGAATCCGATTGCACTTGGACAACGACCTTCTCGATATTTCAAACCACCGTAATTGTG
>JAFPCT010000196.1 GCA_017390125.1 Treponema sp. | reverse complement strand
AGTCTCTTTCCGTCGGACAGCTGAATGCCCTTGCTGAGGAAATTCGGCATGCAATAATAGAAGTTGTGGGAAAAAATGGCGGACATCTGGCTAGTAACCTGGGAATCGTAGAGCTTACAATTTCCCTCCACAGGGTTTTCAACAGTCCTGAGGACGCTCTTATATTTGACGTAAGCCATCAGTGTTATGCACATAAACTTCTCACCGGCCGCTACCACAGTTTCAGTACGCTCAGACAGAAGGACGGACTTTCCGGCTTTACAAAGCAGAGCGAGAGCATTCACGATTTTTTTGATAACGGTCATTCGTCAACTTCAATTTCTTCTGCCCTGGGACTGGAAATGGCCCGCCGGCTTCTCGGAAAAAGCGGAAAATCAGTGTGCATAATAGGCGACGGAGCTCTTACCGGAGGTCTTGCCCTGGAGGCACTGTCCAACGCCGGCCAGATTTCCCGGGATCTGGTTGTAATACTGAACGACAATCAGATGTCAATTGATCAGAATACCGGTGCAATTTCCCGCTATCTCAGCAGCCTTACAATGACCCGTCATTACCAGTCTTTCCGGCATAACATAGACTGGCTTGTCAGAAAAACTCCGGGAATAAATAAATTCCTTACGAAATTTGTATACCGGTTCAAGAGGGGACTTAAAGGATTCTTTCTCTCAAACAATTTTTTTACTGACCTTGGTTTTGAATACGTAGGACCTTTGAACGGTCATGACATAAAGGAGCTTATTCTGGTGCTTTCCAGAGTAAAGCGTATGACCCGTCCTGTTGTAGTTCATGTAGTAACTAAAAAAGGAAAGGGATACAGTCCGGCAGAGCACAATCCTGAGCGCTTCCATGGAATCGGTCCTTTCATTGCTTCAGACGGAACTGTAGAAAAATTCGACACCGTAAGCTTTACGGAAGCTTTCAGCTCATCTCTCATGAAGCTTGCAGAAAAACGCAATGACATTGCCTGCATAACAGCCGCAATGGCAAAGGGGACAGGGCTTGCTCCTTTTTCCCGTCATTATCCGGACCGTTTTTTTGATGTAGGCATTGCAGAGGAGCATGCTGTGACTTTTGCCGGGGGACTGGCAAAAGGAGGAATGCTTCCGATAGTCTGCATCTATTCAACTTTCATTCAGCGTGCTGTTGACCAGATAATTCATGATATTTCTCTCCAGAACTTCAAGGCGATTTTTGTGCTGGACAGGGCAGGTGCTGTTCCTTCTGACGGCGAGACCCATCAGGGAATATTTGACATTGCATTGTTCCGTCCTGTTCCAAACCTCCGCATAATGAGTCCTGCTTCTGCCGCAGATCTGGATTTATGCCTTAATTATGCTTCTGACGCGGAGAATTCAACTGTAATCCGCTATCCTAAAATGTCCTGTCCTACGGAACTGGAATGTTTCTGTGCTCCTGTACAGGAAGGCCGCGGAATTCTTGTGCCTGCGGCAGATTACGAACCTGCCTTTGCTCCTGATGACGATGCAGAGGAAAATGACGTGCACTGCAAAAAGATTCTGTTTGTATGTACAGGCGGAATGTTTTCGGAAGTCCTTAATGCGGGCCGTTCTCTTTCTTTCTGTGACGTTGTTGCCGACATATATACTCTCCGTTTCATAAAGCCTTTAGATTCTGAATATTTCATTTCCATTGCAAGGAAATATGACGGTATTGTTTTTGTTGAGGACGGAATAATTACCGGCGGAATAAGCGAGAGACTTGCTGCAATCTGTGCAGAAAACGGAATTACAAATTTTGCAGTAAAAGCTTTCCCTGAAAAGTATTATGCCCAGGGCAGCAGGGGAGAAGTTTGTGCAGAAGCTGGTATTACGCCGGAAGAGCTTAAAAATGTTTCTCTTGAACTTATACAAAAAGGCGCTGCTTCTAGATAGATAATTTATGGGGAGATTGTATGTTGTCTTTGCCTCTAAAAAACAGGATCATAAAGACTGAGCTTCCAGCCTTTGTCATGGGAATCGTGAATGTAACTCCGGATTCATTTTTCAAGAACAGCCGCGGAGGTGTGGAGCGTGCCCTTCAGCTTGTTGAGGAAGGGGCGGACATACTTGATGTCGGTGCGGAGTCAACCCGTCCTGGAAGCCAGTACGTTTCAGAAGAAGAGGAGCTTTCAAGGCTTATTCCTGTCATTGAAAAAATCCGTGCAGAATCTGATATTCCTATTTCAGTTGATACCCGAAAAAAAAATGTAATGAAAGCCGCTCTTGACGCAGGAGCGGATATACTGAATGACATTTCAGCCCTTGAGGATGATGCTGAAATGGCTTCTTTCTGTGCAGAGGAAAAAATTCCTGTGATTCTCATGCACAAAAAAGGACTTCCTGTCTCAATGCAGGATCATGCAGTTTCGGAAGGTGCTTTTGAGATTGTGAACACCTATCTTAAGGAGAGGGCTGATTATGCAGTGTCAAAAGGAATTGCTCCTGAAAAAATAATCGTAGATCCGGGAATTGGATTCGGAAAAGACCTTAAGGCCAATGTGGAGCTTATAAAAAATACAGGAAACCTCTGCGATAAAAAATATCCGATCCTTATGGCACTTTCCAGAAAAACTTGTATTGGAGAGATGACCGGGCGGGCAGTTGAGGACCGTCTTTACGGAACCCTTTGCGCCGACATTCTTTCCGTCATGAAGGGAGCGTCAATGGTAAGGGTTCATGATGTAAAAGAAACAGTAGATACTTTAAAAGTCTTGAGGTATATTAATAGTTAGTAAGGTGGAAAATTGAAATCTATAGACAGTTTAATAGCGATGTACAATTTTTTGCGCCCTATCATGGACGTTCTTATACTTGCCTTCATTCTGTACAAGGCTTATGAAGTTATCGTAAAGACAAACGGAATGCAGATTATAAAAGCCGGTGTTCTGGTTCTTGTTTCTTATGTAATTGCAATGAGCCTTCAGCTTGAAACACTGCTATGGATTTTTAACGGAATTGCACCGCTGCTGTTCGTAGGTTTTGCCATTGTATTCCAGCCTGAAATTCGAAAGATGGTTTTAAGGCTCGGGCAGAACCAGTGGTTTGCTTTTGGTACAAGATCAAAGCATACCTACGTTGACTCTGTTCTTATTGCCGCCGAAATGCTTTCAAAACAGAAGAGGGGAATGCTCGCTGTTTTCCTGCGGCACACAAAACATGACGATATTGTCCAGACTGGTACAAAATTGAACGCAGACCTTTCATCAAGCCTTCTGGTAACGATCTTCGGAATGGATACGCCTCTTCATGACGGTGCTTGTTTCATTCTCGGAGGCAAACTGGTTGCTGCCGGATGTTTCCTTCCTCTCAGCGAGCAGTACGACATAAAGAAGACCTTCGGAACCAGGCACAGGGCGGCTCTCGGTCTTTCGGAAATAAGTGATTCTGTAATACTTGTTGTATCGGAAGAATCCGGGGCCTTGAGCCTTGCTTATGATTCAAAGCTTCATTACGACCTTTCTGTCCCGGAGATAACGAAAATTCTTGAGAACCTTCTGGACATTACACCTGACTCATACAATGTGGAGGATACAATAGATGAGCACAAAAAAGCTGAATGAGCGTCTGTTCGAGAACTGGCCTCAGAAAATTATCTGCATTATCCTTTCCATTGTCCTTTATGTATTTAACAGGGTTTCCAGTCTTGAAAGGAAGGTTTTCACCGTTCCGCTTAAAGTTGAGGCTTCCGGTCTTATGATGCCGGCTTCTGAAGTTCCTCGGTTTGTAAAAGTTACGATTCGTACGAAAGCAGAGAACATGCCGGGAATCAGCAGCTCAAGCGTGTTTGCCTCTGTAAACCTTGATGAGTATACAGAGACCGGCCGTTACCGAGTGCCGATTTCAATCTCATTGAGCGAAGGCCTCATACTTCTTGATCCTCTTGAATATTCTGCAAAGCCGGATTCAATAGAAATTGATCTTGATACCAAGGCTTTGGCATACATTCCTGTGAAGGCTGCTCTTTCCGGGGAGGTGGAGCACGGCTATACGATTTCAAATGTAGAGATAAGTCCTTCAACGGTAAAGGTTGTAGGGCCTTCAAAAATGATTGAGAAGACAAAGTTCATAACCACAAGAAAAGTCATTGTCTCGAATGCCGCAAAAAACTTTACCCAGGAAGTTAAACTGGACAATATAAATTCAAAGGTCATGGTAATGCCTGAAAGTGATTTCAAGGTAACTGTTACAGTTGTTCCGGCTACTGATTCAAAAGACTTCAAGGATATAATTCCTTCTGTCCTGAACCTTTCGGAGACTTTGTCCGTTGAATCCCAGATTCCTGCCGTTTCATTTAAGCTTGCCGGTACTGTTCCGGCTCTTGAACGCTTCTCTGTGGAGCAGGATACGGTATCACTTGATTTTTCTTCCGTGACGGAGCCTGGTACCTATGAAATTCCTGTTAATATTGCTTATCCTCGCACCATGGCTCTTTCTGAAAAGACAGCTGAGACAGTTACTGTAACTGTTGTGGAGCGGGATGTTTATGAAAATGCGGAAGAAGTGCAGCAGGCATCAGAAGAAACTCTGCAGGATGCAGAAAAAGTGCCGCCTGAAACAGAAACAGGCGAATAGAACTTGATCTAAGGCGGACGGCTATGATTATAGGTATCGGCGTAGACATTACAAAAGTTTCCCGCTTTGAAAAATGGGTTTCCCGACAGGAAATGATAGACCGTTTTTTCAATGAAAACGAAAAGAAATCCTGCTCTTCAGTTGTATCTGCCTGTGAGCATTATGCCGCCCGGTTCGCGGCAAAAGAAGCTTTCGGAAAGGCTATGGGCACCGGGATATTCGGTTTTGACCTTAAGGATGTTTATGTTCAGAATGCACCTTCCGGACAGCCGGAGCTTTTTGTACAGGGCAAGGCTCTTGAACTGTTAAAAAATAAATGCGAAAAACCGATAATTCATGTATCATTAAGTCATGAAAAAGAATATGCTACGGCTTTTGTTGTCATAGAAACGAGGTGAGAATGGTATCTTCTTCCAGCAAAAAGAAAAATCAGGTTGAAAAGAAAAAGCCTGCGATTTCATATTTTTCGAAGGACAAGGTTATCTGTCCTGTGTGCAAGAAAAGTTTCGAAAAGGAAGTCATGAGAAGCGGTAACGGACGAATGATTGCCGGCGGACTTACTGACGATCTCCACAGAATATTTGAGCCTTCTGCAAAATTCGGCCGCATCTATCCGTTGATTTACGATATCGGTGCATGTCCGAACTGCTATACGGCTTTGCTCTGGCAGGATTTTTCGGAAATAAAGAAAAAAGAAGACATGGACAAGCTTTTTCAAAGCCGTGATGAACGTAAAGAAAAGGTAAATGTTATTTTCCCTCACTTCAATATCAAGCATGAGCGCTCCCTTTTTGACGGCTGTGCCTACTATTATCTTGCGCTTCTTACTTATTCAAAATTAAATCCGGATCTGCTTCCTACAATGAAATCTGCATTCCTTTCTCTCAGGCTTTCTTGGCTTACCCATGAGCTTGATCTTGCGGTTCCTGATCACAATTTTGAATACATTTCAGAATCAATGAAGAGAAAGGCTTTGTTCTTTTATCAGCAGGCCATTGCCTGCGAGACAGAGCGTACTGAAAAATCTTCAACTTTGGGAAATTTCGGCCCTGATATGGACAAAAACTACGGCTGGGACGGCGTCATCTATCTGTCAGGTCTT
>JAFPCT010000025.1 GCA_017390125.1 Treponema sp. | reverse complement strand
TATGAACGCTGCCGGTCCTACCACGGGTCACTTAGAGCGTTTATCCGACGGTAAGCATCCAAAGGAAATGGTATTTATCCAGTGTGTAGGCAGCCGTTGCTCCGACAACAGAGGTAAGAGCTACTGCTCCAAGATTTGTTGTATGTACACAGCAAAGCACGCAATGTTAATCCGTGATAAGTATCCGGATGTAAATGTAACCGTATTCTACATTGACGTTCGTACTCCTGGTAAGAACTTTGATGAATTCTACCGCCGTGCAGTTGAACAGTACGGTGTAAACTACATCAAAGGTCAGGTAGGAAAAGTTACTCCGCTTCCAGACGGAACCCTTGATGTTCAGGGCTCAGACTTGATTTTGAACCGACAGGTTCACATCAAGGCAGACATGGTAGTTCTTGCCGCAAGTATAGAAGCAGACAAATCTGCCCGACCTCTTGCTACAATGCTTACTACTTCAATGGACACAAACGACTTCTTCCTTGAAGCTCACGCAAAACTCCGCCCTGTAGAAAGTCCGACCGCAGGTATTTTCCTTGCCGGATGCTGTCAGGGTCCAAAAGATATTCCTGAAACTGTTGCTCAGTCATCTGGTGCCGCTGCAAAGGCTATTTGTCTTCTTATCAAAGACAAGCTCAAGAACAACCCTTGTACTGCACGCCCTGATGAAAATGCTTGTAACGGTTGTGGTCAGTGTGCAAATGTTTGTCCTTACGGAGCTATCTCTTATGTGGACAAAGATTTCCGCGGTCCAAACAGAACAACAATCACACGTCACGTATCACAGGTTAACAGTGCTATGTGTCAGGGTTGTGGTGCTTGTACTGTTGCTTGTCCTAGCGGTGCTATGGACTTGCAGGGATTCAGCAACAAACAGATTTTGGCGGAGGTTGATTCAGTTCTCTAATACTGAAGAATTTTGCTATGTCAGAAAATACAACAAATAAAGACTGGACGCCAAAAATCGTAGCTTTCTGCTGCAACTGGTGTTCATACGCAGGTGCTGACCTTGCCGGTAACAACCGTCTGGAATACCCTGCTAACGTTAAGATTATCCGAATTCCTTGCTCTTGCCGATTGAATCCTTTGTTCATTCTTCGCGCATTCCAGCGGGGTGCAGACGGTGTAATTCTCTGTGGATGCCATCCTGGAGACTGCCACTACTCTACAGGAAACTATTTTGCACGCCGCCGCATGACTTTGCTCTTCAGTCAGCTTGACTTTTTGGGCATCGAAAAAGGACGCACCCGCGTAGAATGGTGTTCTGCTGCCGAAGGTGTTAAATTTGCCGGAATCATGAATGAATTCGTTGAGCAGATCAAGGCTTTGGGCGAATGTAAGAAGCTGGAGGATGTAAGATGCAAGAACTAAGCGCAAAAATGATTGAACGCGCAAAAGCATTGCTTGCAGAAGGCAAAGTTCAGCGCGTTGTAGGTTGGAAAAAAGGTCTTTTTGATGACGATATCACACCAGGAACTTTTTCAACTGCAGAAGAATTGGATAAAGAATTCATCTACGACAAAAACTGTGCTGCTAACCTTTCAAAATACCTCGTTGGAATTACCCGCGAGATTGAAGTAAAGAAAAGCACAACAAGAATGAACAATACAATGGCTAAGCAGCGTGATCCAAACGCTGAGGACAAGCCTATTCCTAGCGAAACTGTATTGGTATTCCTGAAGCCAAGTGACAGCTACTCTTTCACTCAGCTTTTGAAGGAAAACCGCATTACCCGCAGTGATGTTTACGCAATCGGAATTCCATGTCAGGATACACTTGACGGTGAAAAGCCTTGTGAATCATGTGAAGGTAAGAAACATGTTTCTTGTGATGAACTTCTTGGTGTAGACGAAAATACAGACTACGGTACAAGC
>JAFPCT010000195.1 GCA_017390125.1 Treponema sp. | reverse complement strand
GGAACATCTCCTTGAGCGCAAGATAAAGATCCCTAAAGAAAAGCGGCTGGGATTTTCAATCGGTGTAAGCTGTACAGTTTCCAATGCTGACGTAACCGATATTGAAGAGACCATGGTAAATGCGGATCAGGCTTTGTACTATTCAAAGCAGCATGGAAAGGGAATCATTTCAATCTGGCCGGACGTAAAGGATAAGATTACAACTGATAAAGAAACCTTAAAACAGAAGGCTCTGAAATAAAGATTTTAAAATGGCATCAAAAAATATATCCCGTGAAAAAATAATCAGTGCATTTCTTTTCTGTGCATTTGATAAAAACGTAGGTGCAACTTCCCTTCAGGACATTGCAGAATATCTAGGAATAAAAAAAGCTTCTCTCTACAACCATTTTGCGGGGCGGGATGAAATGTACGCCGCTACATTGGAATACTGCCGCGACTACTGTGAGCGTCTTTCGTTCATTCCGGAAAATTTTATGAAACTGGATTTGTTCCAGAAAAAAACTCTTTCTGAAGTGCTGAACACGCTCATCAAGCGGTACATTCAGATTTACGAAACAGAACCTTTGTTTCAGATTTTTACTCTTGTTCACAGCGAAAAATACTTTAACAAGGCCGCAGCCCTCATCGCAGAACGGGAAATAAAGAAACTGGAATACGGAATCAGCCAGGTGCTTCTCATTTACTGCAATGACAAAAAGGCAGGTCTTTCCCCTGCAGAACTGGATGCGGCCGTAAAATGGTATTCAAGTGCCCTTTTCTGCCAGATAGATTCATACATCATGAACAAAAAGGAAATTGTCCGCCAGAACCCTGAATGCGGTGCCGGCAGCCTTTTTGCCCTTCCCACCGATGACGCCGCCCTTGAGCAGATTTATACTCTTTCCGACTTCCATTTGGAAGCAATCCTGCGTTAGTCGCAGTAAAAGGTTTTGGAATCCTTTTTAGACCTGCACTTTATTGTAAAACACTGGATTTTTCTATATAGTGAAGAACTAAAGAGGAACAAATAATGTTATTTTCACCGAATGAAATTCAAGAAACTGTAAGTATGTTCATGAAACAGAAGCTGGATATCCGCTGTGTTACTATGGGCATTAACCTGCTTGACTGTGCGGACAGTGATTCAAAAAAATCATGCGATAAGATTTACGACAAAATCATGAAGAAGGCCGGAAATCTTGTTAAGGTCGGACAGGATATTGAAAAGGAATTCGGTGTTCCGATTATAAACAAACGTGTTTCTGTTACACCTATCGCCCTTGTGGCCGGGGCTTCAAATGCAAAGAGTTATGTTGACTACTGCAAGACTCTTGACCGTGCAGCAAAGGATCTTGGAATCAACTTCCTTGGCGGATTCAGTGCCCTTGTTCAAAAAGGCATTACGCCTGCAGACCGCATTCTTATTGAATCAATTCCGGAAGCGCTGGCTACAACTGATTTCGTATGTTCTTCTGTAAACGTAGGAACTACAAAAAACGGAATCAACATGGATGCCGTAAAGCTCATGGGCGAGACAATTGTAAAAACTGCTGATATTTCAAAGACACTTCCAATAAACGGCTGTGCAAAACTGGTTGTTTTTTGCAATGCGCCTGAGGACAATCCGTTTATGGCAGGTGCTTTCCACGGACCGGGAGAAGGCGACAGCGTAATCAACGTAGGCGTTTCAGGTCCTGGAGTAATCCTTGCCGCTGCCCGGGAATACAAGGGTCAGCCGATTAACGTTCTTGCAGACGGAATCAAAAAGATGGCTTTCAAGATTACTCGTATGGGCCAGCTTGTCGGTTCTGAAGCTGCAAAACGCCTTGATACAAACTTTGGTATTCTTGATCTTTCACTTGCTCCGACACCTGCTGTCGGCGACAGCGTTGCCCGCATTCTTGAGGAAATCGGTCTGGAAGGCTGCGGTGCCCCTGGTACAACTGCGGCACTTGCAATGCTCACTGACATGGTAAAGAAGGGCGGCGTAATGGCTTCTACAAATGTTGGTGGTCTTTCAGGAGCATTCATTCCTGTAAGTGAAGACGAAGGCATGATCAATGCTGTTAAGACCGGCTCAATCTGCCTTGAAAAACTTGAGGCAATGACAACTGTATGTTCTGTAGGTCTGGACATGATTGCAATCCCTGGTGATACTCCGGCAACTACAATCAGCGGAATCCTTGCCGATGAATTTGCAATCGGTATGGTAAACAACAAGACTACTGC
>JAFPCT010000194.1 GCA_017390125.1 Treponema sp. | reverse complement strand
ATATCAGTCTTCTCAATCCGGCCGACAATATGCTTAAGGCATACAGACGGCTTACAGGTTGGATTTACGACTATGAACGGTTTCTGTCTGATTACCGAAGCCTGTACAAGAGGGTCATCATAAACGAAACCGATGTAATCAACCTTATAGCCCAAAAACTGACCTACAATATTAATGATTCGTTCAGAAATGCGTTTTCCTTCGTCCGCAGAATGAACCCTGTTTACAAGCAGTTTGAGGTTTACCTGACGGTCAACGATTTCTGTAGTTATAATCTTGATGATTCCGTAGGCATCAGTAATTGCAGTAGGCTCCGGCGTTGTGACAACGTAAACTTCATCAGCGGCCGCAACAAACTGGAGTACGTTATTTGCAATTCCTGCACCGGTATCAATAATGATTATGTCCGCATTTTCAAGGGTACTGAACTGTTTTGCAAAATATTCAAGTTCCTCAACAGAAAGGTTTGCAATCTTAGAAAAACCGTTGGCACCGGCAATGAATTTAATTCCGAATTCTGTATCAAGAATGATTTCCTTCATCGTCTTTTTCTTGTTGATTACGTGCATGAGGTTGTACTGCGGCACAAGATTAAGCAGAACGTTTACATTCGCCATACCCAAGTCACCGTCAATCAAGATTACTTTTTTTCCAAGCTGAGCATAGGCAATAGCCATGTTCACTGAAATATTTGTTTTTCCGACACCGCCCTTTCCGCTGGTAATCGCAATTATTCTTGTTTTATGTCCGTCAGCAACAACGCCCCCCTGAATGAGTTCGCGCAAACCTTCTGCCTGTTCTTCCATCATTTATCTCCAAATTTATCTTCAATATGAATTCTATCCACTTCAAAATCTGCAAGCCGAATCAAAAATTCAATAGGATTGGCTTTTTCAATGCACTGTCCCACCCTCTGACCGTTTGTAATGTATGAAATGCTCTTATTTTTTTCGCTGAGCGCACTTATTACATTTCCAAACTGCTTTGATTCATCGCACTTTGTAATTATAACAGATTTATACCCAAAAGGCTCATAATTTTGCATGATGTTGATCAAATCACTTGCCTTTGTAGATGCCATTACAGCCAGATATACCTCCGGATTCATGCCCGGAATATCAAGGGTAGCCTTAAGGGATGCAATATGAGAAGCATCATTAGGACTGTATCCGCTTGTATCAATAAAAATCATGTCTACTGAATAGCGGACACTTTCATAAATCTTTTTCAAGTCCTCAACACATTCAGCCTTCTGCACGCTGAGCTCGAACATGTCGGCAAAACGGGAAAGCTGCTCCATGGCCCCGACCCTCATTGAGTCTGTTGTTATAAAGCACAGCTGGAGCTTCTTTGCATTGTTTTTTGCGGCAATCAAGTTCTGTGTCGCAAGCTTTACAAGAGTGGTCGTTTTTCCGACTCCTGTAGGTCCGACAATTATGACTGTACGAGGTTTGAGTATCGTCACCTCATGATTAACAGTTATGGATTCACCGATCCAGTCAACTACAGCCCTCTGAACTCTTGCAAAATCATCCAGCTGCTCAAGAGAAAAAGTTGACTTAAGCATGCTGCGGATCTTTTTGATATAGCTCAAGGTAAATTCATTCTGGGAAAGCATTTCCTCAATTCTTTCAATCGAAGGGTGGCCTTCATCAGAAGAATTTCCGGAAGAAACAGGCTTTTCATCGATTTTACGGTTCAATTCCTGAAGCTGGCGGGAAAGCTCGCTGATCTGAGAAGAAATTGCAGGCTGAACGCTGTTTGCAGAAAGAGTTTTTAAAATTTCAGCCTTCTGCCTTGCAAACGAAGACTCCTCTGATTCAGACGCAGAAGAGAACGGCTGGTCCTGCACTGGATAACGGGAATAAGACTGAGGAACATCTTTGATCCGGAAGCTGATTT
>JAFPCT010000193.1 GCA_017390125.1 Treponema sp. | reverse complement strand
GATTGAAATACTGAAAATGGCTTTCACTTCTCTTTTGTCAAGCGACGTGATGAATTTCGGGAGAACAAAAAGATAAATTCCGGCAAGGAAGGTAACGGCAAGAGTTCCCAGAATTATAAGTTTTCGTCTTCGTAAGAGAACTGCGAAAAGTTCCACCAAAGAGATTTCTTCTTCATCTGAGTTTGTATATTCTGCCATTAAAAACCTCCGTAAAAAAAAATACCCGGCACGAGATTTGAACTCGCATGATAAAATCACCTGGACCTGAACCAGGCGCGTCTACCAATTCCGCCAACCGGGCATAAAGTGATATAATACTAACAGAATTCTGGGATTAAATCAACAGATGAAAACAAAAAAGAGGAAGTTTTTAGATGCTGTAGAATTCCTGTTTCCCGGTAATCGGATTATTGAAACGGAGCCCGGCAGCCTTGAAATGAAGGCTTTCCCCTTCTCTGCAGGAGGCGTTGTACACTCTGTCCCCTTTTATTGGATATCCGCACCAGGCAAGATGGCAGCGAACCTGATGACGGTAACCTTCCCTTATTTTGCATACGGCATGAAAATCCTCGGAAATGAAAATCTCCGTACGGTAAATTTTTATTGAGCCAGTTTTCTTAAGAGCAGCTTTGCCGCTTTCTTCCGTTACAGGTCTGACTGACTTTAAGCCTGGACCAAAATTCCTGAAATAAGATGAAATTTCTATTTTTTCCCCGGGAACAGCAGCCGGTGCCGGGGGAAAACCGGAAAGTTTTCCTGCATTTTGAAAGTCTTGCTCCGTAATTGCCTCGTATGTTTTTTCAAAGCGGCCGTTCTTCTGTTCTTCAATCATAAAGTCATAGAATTCCTGAGTTTGCGCTATAAGAAGCAGTCCTTCAGTTTCTGTATCAAGCCGGTGAAGGAGTCCGCGCTCAACAGCCTTGCGTCCTGAAACGGCCTTCAGTTCCGGAAAAACTGCCGCCGCCCGGCAGAAACAGTTTTGAAAATCATCTGCCGAAAGAGGTGCCGATGGAAGCCCTCTTGGTTTTGAAACAATACAAAATGGTTTTTCAGCGGTTGGTTCCTGAATTATGGTTATTTCCTGCATAAAGCCTTTACCTTTGGAAGAACTTCCCTCTGATATTTTGAGCGCAGCTCATGCACTGTCTCCATGAATCGCAGAGGCACCGGGGCACGGAACCTTCTGTATTTTTTGAAGCCAGGCAGTTTTATTATCATCTGCCGGGCATGAAGCATGAGAGTTGCATTTTGAAAAAGAGGATCATTTCTGCCGTAAATCGAGTCGCCCAAAATCGGACAGCCTAAATAGCGCATGTGCACGCGGATCTGATGGGTTCTGCCGGTCTTGATTCGTACCCGCATTACAGAATAAGGCCCGTAGCAGGCAACGCAGTGATAGATTGTCCGGGCAAATTTTCCTTCCGTGGTGGCAGTTACAGCCTTGAATCTTTTGCGGTTTTTCATGTCCCGGACAATATTTGTCTTTACGTCTCCGCTTGAAGCCGGAGGGCGTCCTGTACAGATGCAGATATATTCTTTCTGTATAAGCCTGTCCTTGAACTGCCTGCCCAGAAATTCTTCGGCTTCCCTGTTGCGGGCCGTTATGATAAGCCCTGAGGTATCCTTGTCCAGACGATGCACAATTCCGGGCCTTCTGTGCTTGAGGATTTCATTGTCCGAGCCGTCTTTCACCTGAGGAACAGCTTCCATACCCCAGTGAAAAAGCAATGCATTCACCAAGGTTCCCTGCCAGTTTCCTGCAGCAGGATGAGTCACCATGCCCTGCGGTTTATTAACAATCGTTACGTTCTGGTCCTCATAAAGGATTCTCAGAGGAATATCCTGGGGCTCAATGTTTTCCGGTATATTGTCTTCCCAGAGGATGTCGATTATATCTTTTGCTTTTACTTTTGTTGAAAGTTTCGCATTCTTTCCGTTTACAAGCAGTTCCTGAGCTCCGCTTTTAAGCTTTGACCGGTTCATACCGGAAGGAACGGACGCTATGTATTGATCCAGTCTGGAAAAACCTTCAAAATCCTGCGGAACGATAAAATGGATGGAGCTCATCTTTTTCCTGCCGGAACATCAATTTCATCAGATTCGATGTCAATTTCTGTACTGTATTCAGTTTTGTCCTGAGAACTGCTGTCTTTGTCTGTCTGAATTTTTACAGCCTCCGGATCTTCAAGGATCGGATTGATTTTTATCGGTCCGTTATTTCGGTTCTTCTGTTTCCTGAACGCAGAATTTCTCTTTGCGGCATGAACGATAAAGTCTGTAATTCCGATTCCAGTGCTTATGCAGAGAGAGGTAATTATTATCGCCATCTGCTCATCACTTGTGTAGGCGTTGTCGTCTGAAGAATTTGCAAAAGGATTTACGAAATAATTCGAGTCAAATCCATGCATGGCATAGGACGCAAAGGAATATCCCAGGGAAACGTTGAACGTAATGAAAGGCATGGCACCCAGCGTGATGATTTCAGCGCGGCGAAGGTCATGCATCCAGCCCGGAAATTCCTCTGGCTTGTATGGCTCGGGAGTTTTCGAAGCAGAATCTGCGGCAAAAATTCCATGAGACTGAACCATAAGCATAGAGAACATCAAGATTATTGACAGGGGCTTTTTAAATCTCATCTTCGTTATTTGTTGTAGTTGCGTTCTCCGAAAATTGCAGTTCCAATCCTTACTTCAGTAGAACCTTCCTGAATTGCAACCGGAAAATCTCCGCTCATTCCCATGGAAAGTTCCGAAAGCGGAAGCTGCGGATAGAGTTTTTTTATTTTGTCTGCCATTTCCGTAAGTTTTTTAAATGAGGCGCGGACAAGATTCTGATCATCAGAGAAAGGCGCCATGGTCATGAAGCCGGAAGGAACTACATGAGGGGCATTTCCTTCTGCGCAGAAAGCAACTGCTTCCTGTAGCTGCTCAAAATCTGCAAATCCAGACTTTGAGTCTTCTGCTGTATGTACTTCAAAATAAACTGCAATATTTTTTCCCGCTTTTGAGGCGTGTTTTTCAATTTCCTGAATAAGCTCAATTCTGTCCACTGATTCAATGACAGAAGCTATTTCCACCGCTTTCTTTACTTTGTTTGTCTGAAGCTGACCGATTATATGAAGCTCCAGGTCAGGATATTTTTTGTAAAGTTCAGTAAATTTCTGATGGGCTTCCTGCACACGATTTTCACCAAAGGCCTTCTGCCCGCATTTAACAGCCTCTTCTATCTCCTCGACAGGATGCAATTTACTTACAGCAAGAAGCTTTACGCTTCCAGCCTTTCTTCCGGCGTCATTTTCAGCGCTGTCAATCTGAGAATGTACTTTACTGAGGTTTTCGCTTATTGAATTCATATGCTATTTCATTATATCAGTTAGGATGTCGGATAACAATAGAATCTTTTCTGCAGGAAGAACTTCCGCTCTGAGAGAAGATTCTATTCCAGCGGATTTCAATGCGTTTTCCGCCATGTCTCCGTTGTGGAGGAAATTTGTCAGATTGTTGCGTAGGTTTTTTCTGCGGGAAGAAAAAAGTGCCCTCTGGACCTTTACGAACATGGACGGATCCTTGCAGCCCGGAAATCCTTCCTTTTTCTGCATTGCAAATGCCTTTGAGTCTACGTTCGGACGAGGCCAGAAGCATCCTCCGGAAAGTTCCATCAAGGGCGTAAGGTCATAAGCCCACTGACAGAGCAGACTGAACGAAGAATAGTCTTCAGAACCGCATTTTGCACAGGCTCTGAGAGCAACTTCTTTCTGTACAGTAAAAACAGCCCTCTCAAAGCGGACTCCTTTTTCTATTGTGTCGGCGATCAATGTAGCGGCAATGTTATAGGGAAGATTTCCAAAAAAACGCTCAGGCTCACCGTATTCAGAAACTGCCTTCTGCCAGTTTTTCAGGACATCCCCTTCAATTATGCGGAAACGACCTTTTTCCTCATAGTCAGCAAAAAACGAATGAAGGAAATTTATGAATCCCCGGTCAATTTCGAAAACTGTAAGATCCGCTCCCCGCTTAAGTATTTCTGATGTCATTGAGCCAAGCCCAGGTCCTACCTCCCAGACTTTCGTACCTTCCTCTATGTTCAGAGCATCAATCAGCTTAATTCTTGCCTGCTCGTTTACAAGGAAGTTCTGACCGAACTTTTTCTGCATGGCCATTCCGCTCTTCTCCATAAAGTCCTTGAGGGCGGAAGGTGAATTGTAATCGGGATGGTTTATTTTCTGCATCTTATTCTCCAGTCTATTGCACAGCCGTGGAAATGCACGGAAATGCGGCAAAAATCAGGACGAGCTGTTTTATGACATTATACTGAATATTCAATAAAAATGAAGAGAACGGAACAAAAACCGGGAAAATAAGGCACAGAAAGATAAAAAAAAGTCCTGAATAAATAAAAATAGAAATCAAAGGAGAAATGATTACAGTTGAAATGATTCCGGCCGGAGCAAACATACTGAAACACCTTAATGAAACCGGCGCCGTAAAAATCTGAGCACCGGCACTTGCTCCTAAAGACGAAGAAATCAGGGATGGAATTCTTGCAATGTTCACCATGGAGCAGAAATTTCCCAGGACTAGGATTCCTGCCAGCGCCCCATAGCTTAAAATAAAGGAAAGGGAAACAATATCTTCCCTGCGCAAAATTATGTGAGCCAGAAATGATACGCTCAATACCGAAAGCATTTTTACGTTTTTTATGTTCAGCAATGACAGAAAAAGCAGCATCATGGAACAGAGCATTGCCCTGAAAAGCGACGGAGATATGCCTGCAAACCAGACAAAGGCAAGGACTGCAAGAATCTGAAGCAGGGATGAAAGTTTCTGCCCGAGAAATCGTCCTGTTTTTTTGAAAAGTCCCGAAAAAAGCGAAAGATGCATTCCTGAAAGAGCAAGAACATGAGAAAGTCCGCTTAATCTGAAGGCATCAGAAACATCAGCTTCCGTGTATTCCCTTATTCCGGAAAGAAGAGCCAGCAGAAGGCCTCCTGCATTTCCCCAGGAATACATGAGCCTGCGGAAATTGATTCTGCTTATTCCCCGGATTTTTAGCAGAGAATGCACAATGCCTGATTTTTCAGGAAGAGATTCTGCATACCTTACCACAAACACACTGCTGTCTCCTGAGTCTTCTTGTTTTTGAGCAAAACGCCCGTAAAGCCGCACACGTTTTCCCTGTTCGCAGACAAGAGAATTTTCTTTTGCCTTTGTAAAATATTTTCCGGGAAGAAAAGCTTCGGCAAATTCTGCAGGCAAAAGAACAGAAACCTTTCCTTTTGCCTGAGAGCCTGTCCCGGCAGAATCAGAAACAGATTCCGCATGAATTGCGGCGGAATAGTATTTTCCGCTTCCGCTCCGCACAACATTAGAAGAAAATTCTCCGCTTATGGATGCAATATTCTGCTCATTGAGCAGGGAGCAGAAAGCCGGGCTGGCTTTGATTTTAAGGGGAAATGCATATACACAGGCTGCACAGATAAATGCAGCCAGGACAACAGGGTTCAGAGAGAGATTTTTTTTTACCATTTCAGTTTTGCCAGAGCATCGCGTGCTGCGGCAATAACTTTGTCCGGATATTCGTAATATGTAACTCCGAGAAGAGCGTCAAAAGCATTTTTATCACCTACAGAAGCCAATGCGGAAATAAGTGCAAGAACTACATTTTCTGCAGGTGCAGCAGTCTTTTCTTCCATCTGTTTGTTCAATGAAGCAAGATACGAAGAAAGCGGCTGAATTGAGCCAATAGGTGAAACAACAGGAAGAGAGTTTATTACAGTACAGAACGCCTCTTCTGTAATCTGACCATTATTGAATTCGCTTACGGCCTGTGCAAAATACTGAACGGCAGTGCTGGAAGCTCTTGTCCACTGGAGGTCCTTGAGAAGCTCCAGCGCTTCCTGCTGCAGTACCGGCAGATCCTCACCTGCAGAAGATGAGTTCCCCATAATATATATACTGCGGAGAAGTACATTTTCTGCAATTTCTGCGGTAAAATTCTTTGTTGCACCTTCACTTTTTGCCACAATATCAAAAATTGTACGGATTTCAAGGGCGTTTCCACGGCCTATAAGGTCCAAAGTCAGAAGCTCTCTTTCTGAAAGAAGCTGGCGGAAAGCAAGTTCAAGGTCCCCGCGTACCAGTTCCCATTTCTGATCAGGTATGGCTTTGAACAGGACTTTAAATGATTCTTCATCACCAATGTTTCCTAAAGTCTGAATTACGTTCTTTACGAGAGCCATGTCTGAAGAAGCCGGATTTCCGTTCCTGATGAAGTCATTAAGAGTTGAGGTAAAATTCTTTCCGTCAAGGTCTGATGATGAAATTTTGTTAAGAACCGAAATCTTTACGGAATTGTCTTCAAAAATGTTGAAAATGTTAAGAAATTTGTCGGAAAGAATTTTACGTTCTGATTCAGAGGCGCCTTCAATATAGCTCTGAGGAATGGCAGTGACGCCGGCAACAGCAAGGGATGCAAGGTCCGGATCATCGCCCATAAGCTCCTTGTAGTTTATTGAGAATTCCATCGCTGCCTTGGCAAGGTCTGTTACTTCAGCTTCAGAAGCTTCATTTACGCTTGCGATCTTGTCCTGAATGTTTCCGCCAACAAACCGCCTCTGATTTTTACTGCCTTTTGCAAAAACAAGGGCTGGAAAAACTGCAAGTAAAAAAATTAATGTTGCCTTTCTAATCATAAAGCTTTCTCTTCCTGTTCCTGTATATCTGAATCCTGCAGTCCGCTCAGTTCCGGAGCGTCAACAATTTCCTGCTGAACTTCAGTTCCCTCTGACAGCAGGGTGTCTGTATCTGAAATCTGGGAATCCAGTCTTTCTGCCGGATTCTGGGCTTTCTGCTCTGCAAGAAGCTCGTCTTTTTCGTCCGTATCCGTAAGAGAAAGTGCGGCATAAATTTCCTTTTCTTTCTCCGGAAGAATGTTGAACACATAGCTCAAGACAATATTTTTCATGACCGGCTCAATGTGAATGCATTCAAAATGAAGCCTGGACTGTTTTAATTCTGCGTTATATTCAACAGTACGCACAACACCGAACATGACTACAAGCCTTGAGTCAAGCTGGAACTGAAGCCTTATCTGAATGCCAGGGACTCCCTTTCCGCCTATGCGGATCATGGCTCCGTTCTTTGAAATATCTTCAAGAAGACATTTCAGTCCCGGTTTTGTGCTTATTTCGTTGTAGTTAATGACCTTTTCCTTGAGGATATAAAGGCTTGCAAGAATATGGCATTTTGCGCGGATTGCGTTTCTTTTTTGAGTTCGGACAAGAGTTGTAGTCTGCTCAAGATTTATGCAGGGCTTTCCAAGGAATATGCCTTCACTGGCAACCTTTGTATCAAAAACGTAGCGGGCATCTCCTGCGCGCCACAGATATACGCTTATGGATTCTCCGATCCAGCGTTTTCCGTCAATCGTAATCTGTCCTTTCTGAGTCGGAACCTTGATGGTCATTAACTTTCCGTTGTTCATGATCTCTGAGGAGAAAACGCCCTTTCCCGGCAGGATGATTCTGAGCTTCTGATGGTCGGACAATGCCCTCGTTGAGTCCAGTCCCCGCATTTTGTCAGCTTCCCTTTCAATTTTATTTCTGAACTTGTAGAGCCTTGTAAGCATGTTCTGGATTTTTTCAGAATTCAGCTCCCCTTCGTTCTCTGCTTTTGTCTTTATGTGTGAGATGCACCTTGACAATGCAGGAAGAGAATAGAACAAGGCTACAGGTTCCTCCAGATGACATTCATCACTCAGTTTCCAGAGCAAATTTATCTCAGGACCGGTAAACCCTTCGTCTGTTCCCCGGAAGAAAAAGTCAAGTCTGACTTTATTGAGAGCATATATTTTTCCGACGGCCAGAATAACAAGCGCCGTCACAATAAAAAAAACAATCAGGTGCATTTTCTATACAATTTTATTCCGTAACATTATAATAGCATATTGATTATGAAAAAACATTATTTTTTGTGCGAATTATGCCTTAATTTTTTAGTTTTTTTTTGCATGGATACTGCCCTCGCTGCTTTTCAGAGACACTTCAGGCAGAATCTTTACGGAATGGCATTTTCCGCTTGCAAACCTGACCTTTCTTATTGCGGCTGTCCTGGTCTGTGCGGGCGAGCTGAAAAACAACGGAAGGAACCTGAAATTCGAAAGACATCAGGCTTCGGCAAAAAATATCCTCACTGCCCTGATCACTCTCTGCGCTCTTTTTGCGCTTTCATTTATTTCCCAGTCGGCGGCATCTTTTTCAGGATTTACGGCTGAAAACACGGCAATACGAAAACCCGGAAACCTGCAGGAAATGATTTTCTGCCTGCTGACTTTTTTTTCTGCGGCACTTTTTGAGGAGCTTGTATTCCGCTTTTACGAACCTTTTTCCCTGAAAAAACTCCTTTCCTTCGTTCCTGAATTTTATGCAGCCCTTCTTTCAGAACTTATTCCCGCCGCACTGTTTGCTCTGTGCCACAGGTACCTGGGACTGTTTGCCGTGTCAAATGCCTTTTTTGCCCACTTTGCCCTGCGCTTTTGCTTTAAGAAAACCGGAAACATTTTCTATCCCTTTGCATCGCATTTTGCATACAACCTGCTGAGTCTTTATACAATGCTTATGTTTTAAAAATCAGAAAAGTTCCCTGATGCTTCGGTAAGTCCAGTCTGTTATCCGTACTGCATAAAACCAGCCTGAAAAACTGTATGAAATGATTTTTCCGCCGCCAGCGTCCGGGTAAATGCCCGCAGTGATTTTGCTTCCGTCAGACAGAAAGACGGAAAGCGTTTCTTCTGCCGGAGATTCAGGCAGCTTTCCTGGAAAAAGAAAACCGTGCCTGAGGTCAAGAAGCCGGGAGATTTTTTTTGAATCTGAGAAGGAAGATGTTTTTCCTTCAGAAGTCAGAGAAACAAGGCTTACGTCATCCGGTGAGGAACAGTTTCCGGCATTTCGGGGAACAATGAAAGGATCATACCAGAAAGAGGCAGAGGCGTTCAAAAACCGGGAAAAATCGTCCTGGGTTTTGAAAATTCCAGAGCCTGTCTCAAGGCGGACGTATCTCATAGTTTTTGAAAAATCTGAGCTTCCCAAAAAGAATTTTGTCTCCGTTCCGTCAGAAAGTCTGTAAAAAATTGTATATTCAGTATTAAAAGCAACACTTTTTGCATCATAATTGTATGATATTTTATACATCTTGCGAACATTTTTAAGATTATCTACAAAAGAAACAAGCTGTTTCTGCTCAATTGGGAAAACATAGCTTGATCCGTCTGGAAGAATATTCTTTGATTTCCAAAGTCCGTCTTCATTTACAAAGGTAATGTTCT
>JAFPCT010000024.1 GCA_017390125.1 Treponema sp. | reverse complement strand
TCTGAACGCTCTTGATTTTTGAAAGAATTACTACATCGTCATCTTTTCTTATGTTGAAAAGGATTATGATGATAAGGCACACAGTAATGAAGGAACATATAAGCAGAAGAATCTTTATGTACTGCGGCATTGTAAGCATGTCATAAGAATAAAGCCCCGAAATCTTGAAATATTCGGACACAGGACTTGTTATAAGATTCCACGAAACATACCTCTGGTCGAATTTCTGTTCAGCCGCAGAATCTTCGTCAGCTGTAACTCCAGTAACCTTCACTTTCGGCGAGGAGGCAATTTCATCAGGACCATTTGAATTTATGTACCATCGGCGCAGAATCTCGTTTGCAAGAAGAGCCTGTCCGACTCTAGGCATTCTGAATACAAATCCGCCGGCAGTTCCGTCTTTTGAAGAAATAAGAGTCATCTCTTCGTTTATTGAAATTATCCTTTGCTCCACAAGCTGCGTTACAAAATCAATCGGGTTTATATAGAATACAAAGGAGTAGGATCTGTCGTTGTAATAATACGGATACGAAATGATTATCCGCTGGTCATAGCCGTCAAAAACTATGCGGTAACGTCCGGCACTAAATTCCTGAGTCTCCTCCTCATCTGTTTCTGTAAATGCAGAGACAACGGAATAAGGCAGCTCCTTTCCTCCGGAATAGGTCTTTAAGTCCGGATAATCTGAGTATGTTTTGTTTCCACGCTCATTCTTTGAATCATTCTTGAAAGAACTGTACTGAATGCTTTTTCCATTCCGCTCGACAACGCGAAGACCGTCAATGGCAGGAACTTCATCAAGAAGCTTTCCGAAAAGCCTTCCTGCCTCCCTGGACGGTTCCCGGGCAAAATACGTTGCGACGGCATCATTTGAAAGGAAACCGCCTTCATCCGTACCAGTTTTTCTGAGAATATTGGAAATGTATTCGTTGCTGTATTCTGCTACTGAATCAAGCTTGTTTCTGATCGCCGCAAGACGTGCCGGTTCATAAAAGTTCTTTTCAACTTTGGAAAACATTCCCAATGAAGAGGCAACAGTAATGCCGCTGCAGATGCCGACTGCAATCAGCAGACCTACAGAATTCTTTACAAAAGATTTCACTACCTCTAGATTATCGGTCACTTTTTGCGATTAATAAAGAAAAAAGAACAAATTTCTCCATGTTGAAAAATCAAAGCTGCTGTTTTATATTAGAAATGATGATTGATTTGGAAGAAGAGCAGAATAAAAAAGTACGCGCCCTTCTGGTTGGAGAACCGGGAAACAGCCTTTCAGAACTTACGGGACTTACAGATACCCTGGGACTTGAGGCAGCCGGAAAAATAGTTTTAACGAGGCTGGAAATTCAGCCTGCCTACGGCATGGGAAAAGGCAAGGCGGAGGAGATTGCGGAAAAGGCAAAAGAACTGGAAGCCGACTGCATTATTTTTGATTTTAACCTTGAACCTACTAAACAGCGAAACTGGGAAAAGCTTGCAAAAATTCCATGCTTTGACCGGCAGGAAGTTATAATACGGATTTTTGCCCAGCGGGCACGAACAAAAGAAGCCGTCCTGCAGGTACAGCTTGCACGGCTCTCCTACTCTCTTCCACGGCTTGCCCACTCATACGGGGACATGGCAAGGCAGAGGGGCGGAAGCTACGGATCAAAAGGTTCAGGCGAAACCCAGCTTGAGCTTGACCAGCGCCGGGTAAGGACGCTCATTCAGCAGACAAAAAAAGAACTTGCGCTTGTAGTAAAAAATCGTGAAACCCAGAGAAAAAAGCGTGGCTCAATTCCAGTGCCAGAATGCGCGCTCATCGGCTACACAAACGCAGGAAAATCCAGCCTTCTGAACGCACTTACGGGAGCAGAAACATTTGTAGAAAACAAACTGTTCGCAACGCTGGATCCCCTTACCCGCAGGCTGAACCTTAAGGACGGAAACGGCATTCTCCTTACTGATACAGTAGGATTCATCTCAAACCTTCCCCACAGCCTTATCGACGCATTCAAATCAACGCTGTCGGAAGCAAAACGCGCCGACCTGAACCTCATCGTAATTGATGCAGGAGATGAGAATGCCAGAAACCACTACAAGACTGTAATGCAGGTTCTTGAAGAAATAGACGCCGCAGAGAAAAACAGCATCATCGTCCTTAACAAATGGGACAGCGTCGAAGAAAAAGCATTGGATCAGGCAGAACTGAACATGGCATTTCCGAATGCCATAAAAGTCAGTGCAAAAACCGGCTTCGGATTCGATGAGCTTTTGAACGCCATAAGCGAAAAACTGCTCGGCAAGGACGAGATATATGAAATTCCCTGCACCGCGACAACGCTCCTTCACAAAATACGCAGGGAAGGAATCATTTCAGAAGAAAAATGGCAGGACACCACAGTCCTAATAAAGGCAAGAATTTCAGACCGCACGAAAAATCTCTGCGAACAGTACAAAAAAGCAGACGGAATTATAAAATAAGGAAAATAACATGAAAAAGCCCTTTTTGCAGTACATTACATTGAACGTACTTCTTTCAGCCAGCGCAATTTTCATAGCATTCATAATAATAAGCACTACGATAATCGTAAAATCCAGACCAGCCCCTCAGATTCTTGTAGTTGCGAGGGGTGAAAACAAAGTGGACGGAGAAATTCAGGCCGAATACAGAAAGCTTGGAAGCCTGAGGGCAGTGACCCGGTCAGAGCAGAAAAGCGGTAAAGGCGTGAATGTGGTGATAAAGCCTGTTCTTTCCTACGATTCTGGTGACACAGAATTTTTTGAGGAGCTTTCCAGAAAAAATTCCAGCATAAAAAGCATTTTCGTCCAGTACTTCAGCTCACGCACAAAAGATGAATTGAAATCTTCAGGGGAGGAAAAAATAAAGGCAGAGCTGAAAGAACAGATAAACAGCATCCTTACCCTGAATAAAATACGGGAAATTTATTTTGACGACCTGAACTACCTGGACTGAAAACAGAAATATTTTCAGGATTTTACTGATTTTTCTGCAACTTTTCGCAAATCATAGAGTCTAATAAAACAGCGAGGTTTTTATGGAACAGACAATCACTTCCCCTGCAGCACAGGTAATAATTTCAATCGTGCCGATAGTTGGCATATTTTTCGGTGCATTTATCATTTTTTTCTATCTTCTCTGGAAGCATCATGAGACAACGCTTCAGATAAAGACCGGAACATTCTCTCCGTCAAAATTCAACTTCAAGGCATTTTCTCTTCTCACCGGACTTGTGCTTACCGGAATAGGAGCAATACTTTCCATTTCGTTTGCAATCATTGACGGTTTCTCCTATCTGATTCTTGGCGGGCTCATTCCGGCCACAATCGGCATCTGTATGCTGATTTTCTACAAAATCTTTCCGGGCTTTCACAACAACTGATGACGCAGAACCTATTCCGCCGTCTGGAGCTGGAAAAAACAAAAAAACGGGACTTTTCTCTTGTTCGTCAGACGTTAAGGGGAAACAGCAGGGCTTTTGAGCAGCTTGTTTCTCTTTACAAGAGAAAGGTTTTCGTTTTAGGAAAGAACTTTTTCCACAATGACACAGACAGCGAGGATTTCGTTCAGGACGTGTTCATCAAAGTCTACACAAACCTTGAGACTTTCAAAGGCGAGTCAATGTTTTCAACCTGGCTCATGAAAATCGCCTATACCACCGCAATAAACTCCGTGAACAGAAAAAAAGATTTTCAGATGCTGGACGACGAATCCCTTATTCCCGACAGCAGGTCAAAATCTCCTGAAGAAATTCAAATACTTAAACTTACATGCTCTGCAATCCGGGAAGCAGTCAGCGAACTTCCGCCAAAATATGCAGTCTGTATTGAGATGTATTTTTCATACAACATTCCGTATCAGGAAATAAGCGAAATAACC
>JAFPCT010000192.1 GCA_017390125.1 Treponema sp. | reverse complement strand
GTTTATGTTTTCCAGTTTCATTTTTTATCAGAACGGAATCAGGGAAAATGTGCTGATAAGGATGTGAATCAAAATACTTCCTGCGATAAGAAGGAAAAGCAGGACTATGCATGAAAAAAGCAGTGCTTTTTTGTAATCCATAGGACGTCCGCCGGACAGAATTCCGCCGATTGAAAATACAAGTCTTGAAATTGCATTGTCCACTACCTGCCATGGAGAATTATAGCTGTTGCTTTTTTTGCTGAATATTGCAAAGCAGTAGCGTATGAAGCATACCAGAAGCAGGAGCCCGAGCAGGGAAGTTGCGGCTGACCATAGCAGGTTTATCAGCTGGGAAAGGATGCCGCTGAGGTAAAGCCTTCCGGAAAGGGAAATTTCTCCAAGAACGGAAGAGAGCAGGGTTAAAAGACCCAGGGATATTACCGGGGTAAAGTCTATCATGCCCAGTCTTAATGGAATCCGTGAGAACAGGGTCAGGTACGGATCGCACAGCTGGGAAAGGAACTGTCCCACTGTTGAATAGTTCACGCTTGGAAACCAGGTGATTATTATTCTTGCAAAGCAGAGCATTGCATAGATTGAAACTGCTGCAGACGAAACTTGAAATATAAGCTGTATTGGATTCTGCATTTTTATTCCTCCTGCCGTCAGGCCGTCCAGACGTCTTTTATCTGAGGCATTTCCTTCAGTATGTTCAGTGTTTCAGGTGAAGAAGAAACTGTCATCTGCTGGTTTGCCCGCACAATGTAAGGCCCAGTACTTGTATCTACATGAAAATATACTGAACAATTGCCCGTCTGAGCAAATAAAATATCACGAATTTTTGAAAAATCTACTTCAGTAAAATTGCTGCGCTCAAGCTGGATGTGGATTTCCTGTATTGATTTTGCTTTCAGGCCTGCAACGTCCTCTACAGAATCAACAATGAAGCTTGGCCGCTCCTCATCACGGGAACCGTCAACTTTTCCCTTGAATGCATAGACAGATCCTTCCTTTACGTTTGCCCTTAATTGTTCCCAGGTTTTCGGGAAGAAAGTAAGGTCTATTTCACCGTCGTAATCCTGGAGCTTTCCGAATGCCATGTCAGTTCCTTTTTTCGTCCTTATCTGGCGGAGGTTTGTAAGAAACCCGAGGATTACATATGATTTTCCGGCATTTCTGTTGGCCCAGGAATTCTGTCCGCTTGCAGCAATACTGTCTTTCAAAGCCTTGTCTTCCTTTGCGGCCCTGTCTATATTCTTTGAGGTTAATGTTATGCTTGTCTTGATTACTTTTTCATAGTCATCAAGAGGGTGTCCCGAAACGTAGCAGCCGATGATCTCTTTTTCAATGTTAAGCTTCTCAAGCTGAGGAATGTCCGGAATCTCCTCAAACTTAAAGTCTGCATACACTTTTTCATCTGTGCCGCCGAAAAGGTCTCCCTGTCCGTTGTCAGTGCCGTTTGCCTTGTCGTTCACATACTTTATGGCATTGTCCATGTTGAATGCCAGAGTAGGGCGGTTCTGTCCAAGCTTGTCGAATGCACCTGTTTTTATGCAGACTTCAACGGCCTTTGAGTTCAGAGGACGTTTTTCCCGGCCTTCGCTGTCCTTTATGGTAAGAGGAATACATCGCTCAAGGAAATCCATGAAAGAGGTGAAATTTCCGTGCTCTTCCCGTTCCTTTACGATGGCGTCTGCAGCTTCCTTTCCCATGCCTTTCATTCCACGGAATGCGAAAATTACCTCTCCGTCAAGAACGTCGAATTCTGAGTAAGATTTGTTGATGTCCGGCGGAACTACCTTAAGACCCATCCTCTTGCATTCCTCAAGGTACTGAGGAACGCCGTCGGTGCTGGTAAGTTCGTTCGTAAGGTTTGCCGCCATGAATTCTGCAGGATAATGGCATTTGAGCCAGCCTGTACGGTAAGCAAGAACTGTGTATGCGGCCGCATGGGATTTGTTGAATCCGTATCCGGCAAAAGGAATCATGATTTCAAAAATGTCGGCGGCATGCTGTTCGGTAAAGCCCTGGGCAATGGCACCTTCGATAAATTCCTTTTTCTTTCCCATAATGACTTCAGGCTTCTTTTTACCCATTGCACGGCGGAGCATGTCGGCACCACCAAGGGAGAATCCTGCTATTTTCTGAGAGACCTGCATTACCTGTTCCTGATATACCATAACGCCGTATGTTTCTTTCAGAAGGCCTTCAAGACATGGGTCTGGATAGTGAATGGTCTCAGGTTTCCATTTTCCGTCAATGTACTGCGGAATGTAGTCCATAGGTCCTGGTCGATACAGTGCGTTCAGGGCTACAAGTTCTTCTATGCAGCGAGGTTTTACCTGCCTGAGGATTTTCTGCATTCCCGGGCTTTCAAACTGGAATACTGCGACAGAGTCTCCTTCGTCAAACATGTCGAACGTCTCTGAGTCAGTTTCGCTTATGTTCTCAATGTGAAAGTCCGGTACGTCAGGCTTTTTGTGGCGGTTTATGTTGTCCTCTGCATAGCGTATGAGAGAAAGAGTTTTAAGTCCCAGGTAGTCGAATTTTACAAGACCGCAAGGTTCGATAATGTCCATGGTGTACTGAACGCCTACTTCCCCTGTCTTTGGATCCTTGAAGATAGGAGCCCAGTCAGGGAGGGCGGTAAGTCCGATTACCATTCCTGAGGCGTGAAGACCTGTGTTGCGGTTTACGTTCTCAAGTTTTTTTGCCAGCTCGAACAGTTTTGTAAAACGCGGATCATCCAGATAAGGTTCAAGACGACCTCCGTCCGGTGCAGGAAATTTTTCTGACGGGTGGAAGGCGTCCTTGAGTTTTGCTTTCGGCGAATCAGGAATGCATCCCTTGAGCATGTTAACATCGCTCAGCGGAATGCCCAGAACTCGTCCTACGTCGGCAATGCACTGTTTTGGCTTAAGCGTACCGAACGTTACGATGTGGCCTACCTGAGGGTCTCCGTACAGGTCCCTGGTGTGCTGGATGATGTCCTGCCGGTAGTCGAAATCCATGTCGATATCAAAGTCAGGCATTGAGACTCGTTCCGGATTAAGGAATCGTTCGAAGAGCAGATTGTATCGGAACGGATCGATGTCCGTAATTGTCATTGTATAGGCAACTATTGATCCTGCGCCGGAACCTCGGCCAGGCCCGATAGGAATGTAAGGTTTCGGCTTGTTGTTCACGTTGTCCCATGTAGACTTTGACCAGTTAATGAATTCCCATACGATCAGGAAGTAGCCGGAAAATCCCATCTTGAATATGATTCCCAGCTCGTATTCTGCGCGGGCACGGATTTTAGGCGTAATTTCCTTGTATCGCTTGCGGAGTCCTTTTTCAACAAGGAAGCGGACATAGTCATCCTGGTTCTGTGTGTAGTCTTCGTGCCTCTGGAATTCCTTAGGAAGCTCGAACCGCGGAAGACATGCCTTGAGTTCCGGGGTTGAATACTGATGGATCGTAAGGTTGCACATATTTGCAATTTTAAGAGTGTTTTCGTATGCGTCCGGAACGTCAGGGAAAAGGATGCGCATTTCTTCTTCGGTCTTGAAATACCATTCCGTTCGGCCTTCACCCATAGTCTGATGAGGCTCATTCAGAAGTTTTTTAAAGCCAATGCATCGCAGGGCATCCTGGGCTTCTGCATCTTCCCGTTCTATGTAGTGGATATCGTTTGTAACGACGAGAGGTACGTTCAGCTTACGGGCAAGTTTTATGAGTTTTGGATTGAGTTCCTTTTGTTCCGGAAGACCGTGATCCTGAAGCTCTATGTAGTAATGGTCCGGGCCGAACAGATCTCTGTATTTTTTTATAAGCTCTTCGGCGGCTTCTTCTGAATCGTTCATCAATGTCTGGGGAAGCTCACCTGCAATACATGCTGAAAGACATATAAGGCCCTCATGGCGCTTTTTCAGCATTTCAAAGTCAATGCGCGGTTTTCCGAAGTACTGGCCTTCTGTGTTTGCATCAGAACAGAGCCAGCTCATGTTCTTGTAGCCGGTCTCGTTTTCGCAGAGAAGAATGAGGTGATAGTTTTTCTTTCCGTATTTCGTGCGTTCCTGCTTCAGGTGGTCGTCGCCGACATAAAATTCACAGCCGACAATCGGATTGATTCCGTTTACGTGGCAGAGCTTTTCAAAGTTCAGTACGCCGAACATATTTCCGTGGTCGGTAAGCGCAAGGGCAGGCATGTTGAGCCGTTTTGCCTTTGCTACAAGCTGATCGAGTTTACAGCAGGAGTCCAAAAGCGAATAGTCTGAGTGAACGTGAAGATGAACGAATTGAGCAACCGGAGTGCCTTCCGGAGCTGGATCGAATTTATGATAATCAGCCATTTTTTTGTCTCCTTGTTAGTGTATTAGTTTAAAAACTGGTCTGCTTTTTTTTTATACAGCGGCTGTTACGGCGCCGAATACGCCCATGCTCAGCAGAAGCATTATTATTCCGGCAAGCAGAACTCCAAGGACACAGGCTATTACAGTTTCTTTAAAATTCATGTCCAGCAGGCTTGCGGCAAGAGTTCCTGTCCATGCTCCCGTTCCAGGAAGAGGAATTCCAACAAAGAGAAAAAGCGCGAAGAACAAGCCTCGGCCTGCCTTCTGCTGGAGTTTTTCTCCGCCTTTCTTGCCTTTGATTAAAAAGAAAGTGCACATTCCGCCGATCAGTTTTTTGTCCTGACCCCATTCAAGGAATCTGCGTGCAAACAGGTAGATAATCGGCACAGGAATCATATTTCCCAAAATACAGACTGCATAGGTAAGTATAATCTGAGGAATGTTGTCCGGCGGCATAAGGGAAAGCGCTGTGGCAATAGGAATCGCACCCCTGAGTTCGATCAGGGGAACCATAGAAACAAAAAAAACAGTCAGATAACTTTTGAGCATAACAATGAAATTATAGATGAATTCATGTTTTCATTCAATTTTAAAAGCAAATATTAAATGTTAAAGCTTGAAATCCCAGATTTCTTTCTGAAGCTTTATGATGGACTTTGTGTTCTGAACTGAAGAAAGCTTGAAGGTATCCATGTTCTTGATTACTCGATGCAGGTTGTTCATAATCTCGGCAATGTGCTGTCTTGAGATTCGTGTAGCGTTGCTGAGGGTCTGCATCTGCTTTGATATTACGTCGCTTCCGGAAATCATCTCAGATGCGCTGCTCCGTACAGTCTCCGTTGAGTTTATGATTGAGCGGATTCCTGCAAGAACCTGGTTGTTGCCGGAACGCTGTTCTGTCATTGCGTATGAAATTTCGTATTCCTGATCCTTTACTTTCTGGGAAAGATCATAGATTGTGTTGAATTTTTCCTGTACCTGAGAAGTGTTTGTAGCAATGTGAGAGACAGATTCTGCAAACTCCTTGAGGCTGCGCTGGATGGATTTTGACTGCTGTCCTGACTGAACTGCAAGTTTTCGTATTTCATCTGCTACAACGCTGAATCCCTGACCGGCTTCTCCCGCATGGGCAGACTCAATTGCCGCGTTCATTGCAAGCAGGTTAGTTTCTGCCGCAATCGCCTGTATTGTCTGGCTTGCGCTCATGAGCTCCGAAGATTTTGCAAGAAGTTCTTCCGAAATCTTTACGGCATCAACTACAAACTTTTTGCCGTCTTCCGAAGCCTGGGCAAGCTCGTTTACAGCATCAGTGTTTCGCTCAAGGATAGAAGATACGCTGTTTACGTTTGAGACCATTTCCTCAACGGCTGATGATGACTGGGATACGCCTGCCGCCTGTTTTTCGATGGCGCTGTTCAGGTCCCTGATACGGATGATGATCTGGGATGTAGTTGAATTTGCATCCTCTACGCTCTTTGACTGCTCGGCCATATCATCCTTGATGCTGATGAGAAGGTTCTCAATGTTCTGGAAGCGGGAAATAGATTCCTCAATGTTTGTGTTCAATGATTCTGAAGAATCTTTTGAATTTTCAGAAGATGAGCGGAAGCTTTTGAGAAGCTCCTTTGTTGCGTTGAAGAATTTGTTTGTTCCGTTTATGAGCTCTCCAAGCTCATTTCTGTTCGTTACCTGAAGCGGTTTTGAACGGTAATCCTTTTTCTCAAGGTCATCAAGGAAAAGGTTAAGAGTTTTTATTACGCTTGAAATTTCCCGGACATTTGTAAATGTGTTCACTGTAATTGAAATGATGGAGAGTGTGAATACCGGAATGAGCGGAACAAGAAGGTCTTTTACGTTTCCTGCGTTAGCGATTCCCGGAGTAGAAAGAATGCTCATTGCGGCCATGACGGTTCCTGCAATGGAAACTGCATTCATAAGGACAAGCCTCATCGTAATGGAAATTGTGTTGTCCTTTCTTGAGTAGTGGAGCCAGATCAATTCCTTTTCAAAAACAGAAAGGTATGTGCTGTATGAAATTGCCGAAATCTGAAAGTATATTCCTGAGTACAGGAGCATGAAGTGAAGGATTATGTGCTGGCCTTCGTATATTTCAAAATCAAGCTCGTGACGGAGCCCGTGGATACCCATCAGGAAAGGAATCCAGAGTGAGAATACAAGCGGAAGCAGGACTGAAAAGTTCCTTAATTTTTTAACGAGCCTGTTGCAGCGCTCAAGATCCTGGTTTGAGCCGTCAAAGGTCAGGAGCTTGCGCTTTAAAAGCACCCATGCAACTATAGGAGCCGCAATTGAAATGAGGTATGTAAGGGGTACTTGTACATTGAGCAGAAGAACCTTGATTTCTTCCGGAGTT
>JAFPCT010000191.1 GCA_017390125.1 Treponema sp. | reverse complement strand
TGCAAAATCTGAAATCTATGTTGTTCAGGAAGAGAAAAAATACAAGGACAGCCTTACCACATGGAAATTCAATTCGGCCGGAAAAGTTTCTGAAAAATATTTTGAGCATTACACTTACCGGAACAACAAGGCTCATTCTCTGCTTTCAACAGATTCAAAAAAAGAAGTTTTTGAATACAAAGTTGATGATAAAACCCCGGATTATTACTATTATGAAAACAATGAGCTTCGAATGAAGACCGAATACAGCTCGCCGGATTCCTATGTGTCTACCACTTATTTTGACGGCGGCTTTATGGTTGAGGCATATTATAAAAATGATTCCAGAGTTAAAGATGTTTTCTATCTGAACGGAATTGTAAAAAGGATAAAGGTTTATGAAAAATAAAAAAAGTCTTCTGGCTTCTGTCCGCTGGATTTATGAAGTTTCAAGCCGTTTTGCGAGAATTGACCGCAAGGGGCGTTCTGCCGTAACGACTTTTCTTGCTACTCTCGGAATCTGTTTCGGCGTAATGACCTTGAT
Source organism: Treponema sp. (assembly GCA_017390125.1). Taxonomy (GTDB): domain Bacteria; phylum Spirochaetota; class Spirochaetia; order Treponematales; family Treponemataceae; genus Treponema_D. The sequence goes on along the minus strand of JAFPCT010000191.1, from coordinate 4,741 downwards.
TTCCGTCCTCAGCGTAATGAACGGTTTTCAGCAGACTTCGATAAAGCCTATCCTTGAAATCTCCTCATGGCATCTCAGGGTTTCTGACGTTCCTGAAGAGGTCTTCACAGAGTTCATAGATTTCTGCGAGGAAAATCCCAGGATAAAGGTTGTCTCTCCTTTCTATGAGTCCCAGTCCCTTATGGTGGGACGCCGGGGGAAACAGGCTTCGGGAATTGTCCGGGGAATAGATCCTGCCCTTCTGGCTCAGGATGAATGTTTCCGGAAGGAAGCCTCGATGAAGAGCGGAACCTTTGATCTTTCTGAAGAAAATTCAATTGTGCTTGGATGCATTCTTGCCTCTTCCCTTGGCTGCATGGTCGGGGATACTGTAAACCTTCTAGCTTTGAGCGGCGGAAAGGATGTTTCACTAATTTCTCAGGATAGAAAATTCAAGGTAACCGGCATTTTCCGCACTTCATATGAAGACATAAATTCCGGCTATTCATTCATAAACATAAACGATGCGAAAAAGTATTTCGGTGCAGAAGCCCTTCCTGTATACGGCATAAAGCTTTCCGACTATGAGGATGACGTTCCTGCAGTACTTCAGATTAAAAGCCGTTTCCCTCAGATAAAGGTCCTTTCATGGAGGGAATACAACAGGTCATTTTTCGGCACCCTTCGTATAGAAAAAAATATACTCATGCTCCTGGTCTGCATTATCTTCATTGTTGTAGGAATAAACATCTACAATGGAATGAGACGGCTGGTTTTTGAACGCAGTCAGGAAATTTCAATTTTGTCTGCACTTGGCGGAACAAAGTCTGAGATCAAGATGATTTTCATAATGCGTGGATTTACAAGCGGACTGCTGGGCTCCCTTTTCGGGGCTGTGCTTGGAATCCTTATAAGCTCAAACATAAGGCAGATTTTTTTGGCAGCTTCTGACATAATGTACTGCCTTCAGTATTTTTTCATAATGCTTGTTAGCCCGGAAAATATAAATTATTTTTCCCAGAACACAATCTATGAAGTTTATGCGCAGATTCCTGCAAAAATTGTTTACAAGGAAGTTCTGCTTATCGTCCTGTTCGGAATATGTGCTCCTCTGTGGGCAAGCTGGCGGGCGAGCAATAATATTTTGAATATGAGCGTTGCGGAGGTTTTGCACGATGAGTGATATAGTAAAGATAACAGGACTTGAAAAAACTTATTCCACAGGAAGCGAATCCCTTACAATATTGAAAGACCTGAATTTTAACGTAGAGGAAGGAAGCAAGACTGTAATTATCGGGCAGAGCGGCAGCGGAAAAAGTACTCTTCTGAACATCATCGGAAGTATTGATACTGCTACAAAAGGAACGGTTATTGCCGGTCCTTGGAACGTAACTGCGCTTTCAGAGGAAGAAATGGCAGAATACCGTTCAAAATTCCTCGGGCTGGTATTCCAGTTCCATTACCTGCTTAAAGATTTTACAGCCCTTGAGAACGTATACATGGCAAGCTACATGGCAGGACGCTCAAAAAAAGATTCTGTGGAAAGAGCAAAGGCTCTGCTTGAGGACGTAGGTCTTGCAGAACGTATGAATCATCTTCCTGGCGAACTTTCCGGGGGTGAAAGACAGCGTGTTGCTGTTGCCCGGGCTCTTATAAACGATCCTTCGCTTATTCTTGCGGACGAACCTACAGGAAACCTTGATCCGGCGAACTCTGTGCTTATAAGCAACCTGCTTTTTTCAATGGCAGACAAATACAGGAAAACTTTGATTTTAGTTACTCATGACATAAAGCTTGCAGAAAAAGGTTCTGTCCGATACACGATTAAAAACGGTCAGATTGAAAAGGTCGGAGAAAAAGAATGACGTTCAAATCTTCTGTTTTATTTGCATTCCGGCTTATTTTCCCTCGAAGCGCAAAGAAATCTTCTGCAAGAAGAAGCATTTTCGGAGCCATACTCTGCATAGGAATAAGCCTTGTTCCCCTTGTTCTTGTCATGTCCTTTTCTGAAGGAATGATAAACGGAATGACCCAGCGCATTATCGGACTTTCAACAGGTGAATTGAAGGCTATTGTCCGTTCTACGGCTAAGGCTGCTTCTTCCTATGACTCTCTTGCTGCCTACGCAAAAGTCCTTGCCGGAACAGAAGGCGTAAAGGACGTGTTCCCTCAGATTGAATGTGAAGGTCTTGCAAGCGGCAGAAAGAGCCGGGTGGGGGTTGCAGTCCGGGCTGTTGAGAGCGATGTTTTTGAGCGCAATGAAGATTTTGCTTCCCTTCTTAAGGTAAAATCCGGCTCAATTGAAGACTTTAAGGTGAAAAAAAAGACTGCCGTGATCGGGGAAAAGGTCTCTGAGCTTCTTGAGCTTCAGCCGGGAGACAAGCTCCGCATGATTCTTACAAAGTCATTACCAAACGGCTCTGTTTCTCCAGTCACACAGACATTCACTGTTTCTGCTGTCGTTTCTTCCGGTTACCAGGAGCTGGATTCCATGTGGGTTTTCATTCCCATCGAGCAGACTTTCTCTGTCCTGCCAAAAACATCCTCGCTGTATTCTGTAATGATGCGTACTGACGGCGGTGTCAGCGCTGATCTTGCCCGTATACGTTCTGAATGCGAGGCTGCATCTTTCGGAGTTGCCAATGTATATGCATGGTTTAACCTGAACCGCAGTCAGTTTGAGAATTTCTCCTCTACAAAAGTCATGCTGACGTTCATCATGCTTCTTATTGTTCTGGTTGCCTCGGTGAACATTTCTTCTGCTCTTGTAATGCTGGTTATGGAACGCCGCAAGGAAATTGCCATTTTGAAAAGCATCGGAGCTTCTTCCGGTGGGATTACAATTTCCTTCCTGATTGCAGGAGTTTCCTGTGGTTTTGCAGGCTCCCTTCTGGGGCTGCCGCTTGGAATTCTTTGCGCTGTCAATTCAAACCAGATTATTTCTGCTCTTGAGCATACCGTAAATTTTTTCTCAAAATTGTTTTATATACTTTCGGGAAACAGCCTTGCGTCTTTTGAGGACATTCATCTGCTTAATCCGGCTTATTATCTTACGGAAATACCGATTTCAATTCCTTTCGGTGAACTATTTTTGATTGCAACAGCAGTGCTTCTGCTGTCTCTTGTTGTATCTGTAGTACCGGCTGTAAAGGCTGGGCGTGAGCGTCCGTTGGAAACTTTCAGGAAGGCATGATGATCTGTGACTTGTGTAAAAAAAATGAGGCCGTTATTTTTCTGGAATCAATCGGTAAAAACGGAAAGCGAAAAATAAATCTTTGTCCTGAATGCGCCATATCCCGTGGAATTCAGGCACCTGTTTCCGCCCAAAATGCCCAGAATCTGGCGGCAGTGTTCAAGGAAATCGAAGAAAAAGAAGAGGCACTGGACGTAAATTCCAAGCGTCTCTGTCCTGTGTGCGGAAAAAGCCTTTTTGCTGTCCTGGAAACCGGCATGGCAGGCTGTCCTGAATGCTATGAGGTTTTCAAGCAGGACATAACGGCTTCCCTTAAGGAGCATGGAATTACAGGTCCTTATTCCGGAAGCATGCCCAGCCGTCTTTCCGGATTCCGCAATTCTCTCACAGACCGGGCTGACCTTCAGGCAAAACTTGAAGAAGCCGTAAGAAGCGAAAATTACGAAAAGGCCGCCGTGTACCGGGATTTTTTAAAGGCTCTTGAAAAAGGTTCCGTTTCAGACGGTCAGGAAGGAAATGATGTCAGTGAATGAAGAAGATAAAGGCCTTCCGTGGTATGCCTGTGACGGAAAGTATATTGACGTAATCATCTCCTCAAGAGTCCGCCTTTCCAGAAATCTTGCCAATTTCCCTTTCCCTGAATTTTTTCACGGAGATGATGCCTTTCGTGTGCAGACACTTGTGTTTGATTCCTTTTCTCAGCTTCAGGCATCTGACGATTCTTTGAGATTTCATGCTGTGGAGACTGCTTCCCTGGAGATGGAAAGCCGCAGGCTTTTAGAAGAGCGGGGAGCCTTGAAGGCTGTTCCAAGAAACATAGGGCTTGAAAAACTTCCGGAAACCGGCGTAGTGATGACCCTTGACGGCAGGTCTTCCTGTGCAGTCAACTACATGGATCATGTGCGCATTTCCTATTTCAAGAGCGGGCTTTCTGTCCGGGACTGTTTTGACTGGTGCACCAGAATTGACCGCGGGCTGCAGAAAACCCTTCAGTTTGCCGGCTCCTGGGATTTCGGATATCTTACGGCATGCCTAAAAGATGCTGGAAGCGGCATGAAGCTGTCCTGCAGAGTTCATCTTCCTGCTGTTCTCCGTACCGGAAACCTTTCTGTGATAACGGACATAGCATCAAAATCAAATTTGAAACTTTCTCCTGCTTTTCCCCTTATTTCCCAGGGAAGCGCCGCAGGAAACTTTTTTACTGTGGAATCAACTTCCTGCATGAAGGGGACTGAATTAAGCCAGATTGCAGATTTTGAGGCCGCATGTGTATTAATTGCAGAAACAGAACGCAAGATTTTGCGGGAATTTGCCGAAAATAAAAGGACATTGATTAGAAATTCCGTTATAAGGGCTTATTCAATCGCAAAATTCAGCCTGCTGATTTCCCTCAGGGAAGCAGTGGACATTATTTCGGACATAAAAACCGGTTTGAATCTGGGGCTTTTAAGCGGAATAGAAAATTCAATGCTGTGCGGACTTTTATTCAGGGTTCAGCCTGCCCATCTTTCCTATCTGCTTGAAAGCGGTGATTTTTCTTTTGAAGAAGACATTCGGACCGACAAGCGT
>JAFPCT010000190.1 GCA_017390125.1 Treponema sp. | reverse complement strand
TCGATGGATTCAAATTTCATGCAGGCTTTTTCGATTGCCTTGATGTCACAGGAAAGGTCTTTTACTTCGATTGTTGTTTCGTCTGAATATCCGCATTTACGGCTTCTAACGGAAACCTGCCTTGAATTGTAGCCAAGTTTTTTGATTTCAGCCCTTATAGCCGCGCTTCTTTCTTTGTTTGTCATATCCTACTCCTTAGAGGTGTCGTTCCTCTTGATGTCTTAAATATAGCACGATTTTTGTTTTATGTCAATGAGTTAAATTGTTTTTTTTTGTTTTTTTCCCAGATGTTGATTTTCGGATTAAATTATTTTTTTCTTCCGAAGTCATGCCATTCCACGGCTTAACCCCCTTGATGTTCATCTGCGAAAAAATAGCCATGAGTACCTGTTTCACGATTGCGTTCCCGGCTTCCTTGTACAGCTGGGTGTTACTGTTGACGGCAGAAGCCTTGTCGAAGTCCGCATCTGTGTAGCCCATAAGACGCCAGCATTCTTTAGGAGTTAACTTTCTGATTCGGTATGTATTGCAGACATGGGCATTTGCATAGCCGTGAGTTCCTGCCGTCAAAGTAGGGGACAGTCCTTCACTTGAAACCACGGTTCCGCATTGGCTTCCCTCGTTGCTTATCTGCCCGACCTTGTTTATTTTTTCTTTCTCCATAACCAAATTGTCTTTCTGGACTGTTGTCAAAGTATTTACCAATCCGTCTTTATTCATTTCTAATCTCTGCTCCATTTTCCTTGTTCTGTCGCTCGGATTGTCCGGGTTCCTTCCCCTCATGGCTACGCAACATTTTGTTTCTTCAATAATTTTCGGCTGTATTCCGCCGCCGGCACAAGTCGGAATTGTCGGGCATAAATTATTCTTGTCATACACCCGGTTCGCGCTCTCAAAGGTGTGGTCGATAGTATTGTCCATATTACCAAGCACCACCACTTGACATTCTTTCTTGTGCTGTAATAATTGTCTTGTCTTGTCTATACTATTCATTTCTGCTTTCTGCCCTCTATAATTTTATTTTTTTCTTCTTCAATTATCATTATTCCATACCCCCTCCCCCGTTTGCAAGCAATGTAGGACATACACCTTCTTTGTCATACACCGAATAACCAGTTTGATATGTTCCGTCTTTTCTTTTGTTTTCAGAAAAACCACCGATTTGTTTTATTTCTGCCATTCAATCACTCCATTTGTGCCGTAGTTGCTCAGCCCCTTATAATCCCTTGCCATTAGACAGCTTGCTATGTCTGTTTTTCGCTCAAACTTTGTGCCTTGATTGCTCAACAACACCGCTTCCTTCTGACCGCAGGTTGCTGATTCCCCTGTCGCATCTTGCGGCAATGCAGTTGGCAACGCTGATTTCTCTAGGGGACTTGACACACAAATCAACGGTTTTATAATTTCTGTTGTCTGTTGTCTGTTGGAAGTTCTCCGCGTCCGATAAGTTCCGCAATCAGCTTTTGAGCCTTCGCCGAGTTGATGTAATACTTTTCGTCCACGGAATCTTCAAGATAATCTTTCATAACGGTTTTCAGTTCCACGGGCTTCGGAAACTCATAGCCAACATAGCCGTCAGACAGAATCGACACCATGAAGCACCTCACTCTGTTCTGCGGTATTCCGTAGTCCCTCGCGTTCAAGTCCTGCCAGAAGTTCTGGTAGCCCTTTGATTCCAAAAAATCAATCCACGAGTTGAAGTCCGCAAGGTTCTTCTTTCCGTGAACCTGCGGCACGTTTTCCATAAGAAGAATCTGCGGAAGTTCGTTGCACTCCTCAAGAATCCGCTCAACTTCCCACAACAGGCCGCTTCTTGTACCCTTTCCCTCTTTCCATTCTTTTCTGCTCATGCCCTC
>JAFPCT010000189.1 GCA_017390125.1 Treponema sp. | reverse complement strand
TCTTTTTTCTCAAGGTAATCAACGTTTTCCTTGAGAACAGTAAGGATCAGTTCATTCAGAGAAAGTTTTTTCAGCCGCTTAAGATACTCCTCATCAACATGAGGACGTCCCGGCTCAATCTTATCAGCAACAAACAGAACCTTCGAAAGATCACACATTCCGACCTTTCCGAAAGTATGAGTCTGAACAGCCTCAATTACCGACGGATCGGCAACATTAAAATCTTCCTGCAGCTTGACTGCCGCAGCCCTGCCATGAAGCAGAGCAGGCTTTTTCTTTTCCAGCTCAGTTACAGGCATTCCGTCCCGGGATGAAATTGAAATCAAAAGCTCTTCCGGGAGAGCCTTGCACATATCATGGCTCATGCCTGCTAGATAACCGATTTTTTCATCAAGACCGTATTTCTGGCACAGTTTCATGGCTGTTTCCGCAACCCTCACAGAATGCTCGTATCTTGATTCAGAAACCGCCCCTTTTGTCCGTTTACGGATTTCTTCTATAAGGTCATCTATATTTTCGCTCATTTTTCTGCACCATACAAATTATTTTCACAAATATACCTAAAAACAGCGTCAGGAACAAGATAACGGAAACTCTTGCCGTTTGCTATCCGGCTCCGTATTTCCGTTGAGGAAACCGGAAAAACTGGATTTTCCAGCATAATATGCTCGTAGGGAAAATTATCCAGCAGGGACTCATCCTTGTAGTCCTCAATATATGCCCCGGCAGGTGCATTTGCAAAACCAGACACGTCAACACTGTTATTATCCGGATGACGACGTGCAATTATTATATCAGCAATCTGGGCAATACCAGCCGAATTATTCCATTTGTTAAATTGAGCGGCAACTTCCTGTCCCATTATGAAGGCCGGGCGCTCATCAAGACCGTACGCCTGAATCACATATCGGAGCGTATCAATAGTATAGGAAATGCCTCCCCGCTCAATTTCACAGGGGTCTGCCTCAAAGAAACGCCTGCCGTCAGAAACAGCAGAATCGCAGAAAGCTTTTACCATTGCAAGGCGGAGCGAAGGACTGACAGCGGTGCTCAAAACTTTATGGGGAGGAATATAAGTCGGAACAAAAAGAACCTTGTCATATCCCAGCTCCCTGATTACAGTGTCAGCAAGCATACAGTGTCCGATATGCAGAGGATTGAAAGTTCCGCCCAGCAATGCTATTTTCATTTTTCACTTCCGGGATACTGAATTTCCTCAGTATCATCAAAATAATCGTTGTTCATGAAGTCCGGAGAGGAGACTGCAGAAGCTACGGCAGAAGCCGAAGCCTTTTCATTTCCCTCAAGCCTGTTTACAAGTTCAATTATAGCCCGTTTAGCATTTACCATGCCCAGATTATTCTGTACAGAAACAGGAATAACTGCAGTCTCAGGCTCTTCCCTATGAATCTGCTCAATGACTTCAGAGGCGTTTTTTTCCGCACCTTCTACGTCGATTTTATTAGCAAGAACAATTCTTGGCTTCCTCATCAAGGCTTCTGAATAACTGTTCAGCTCATTGCACAAAGTTTTGTAGGCCGTAAGATAATTCTCATCAGAACAGTCAATCATAAACAGAAGGCATGCAGTGCGTGAAATATGTTTAAGAAAATCAAATCCAAGCCCTACGCCTTCGCTGGCACCTTCGATGATTCCAGGAATATCTGCAATAATAATGTCCTGCTCGTCATCAACCCGAAGGACTCCGAGGTTAGGAATTTTTGTAGTAAACGGATACGGAGCAATTTTCGGGCGGGCGTTTGTAAATGCAGTCAGCAGGGATGACTTTCCTGCGTTAGGAAAACCTACAAGTCCTACGTCTGCCATAATGCTGAGCTCAAGCTTCAAAAGCTTTACTTCACCCGGTTTTCCTGCATGGGCATATCGCGGCGCCTGGTTTGTAGAAGACTTAAAATGAACGTTTCCCCAGCCGCCTTTTCCGCCTTCCAGCAGGACAAACTGCTCTTTTTCGGATTCAGTTGAAAAATCATGGATCAGCTCGCCAGTTTCGGCATCACGGATGGTAGTTCCAGGCGGAACGGGAATTGTAATATCCTCTCCGTCCTTACCAAATTTATTCCAGCCCATTCCGTCGCCGCCGTTCTTGGCTTTAAAAATTCTGTGATGGCGAAGTTTAGAAAGAGTTCGCATATTGCGTTTTACACAAAAAATAACGTCTCCGCCCTTTCCGCCGTCGCCGCCGTTAGGTCCTCCGTGAGGAATATATTTTTCGCGGCGAAAAGCAATGCAACCATTACCGCCTTTTCCGGAATGAACTTCAATCACTGCCTCGTCTGCAAACTGAAACATTTTGACCTCCCATAAAAGCAATTCTGTTTTTACAGTTTTTACAAAAAAATACCCGGTACAGAACAAATCCGAACCGGGTAGTACACATTCAGAACTTTAAATTAAGCCTGAACTGGTGTTACAGAAATAAACTTTCTGTTCATTCTTTCATGATAAACAACTGTACCGTCTGCTGTAGCAAACAGGCTGTCATCACCAGCTCTCTGAACATTATCTCCAGGGAAGAATTTTGTTCCACGCTGCTTAACGATAATTGAACCAGCTGTTACATATTCTC
>JAFPCT010000023.1 GCA_017390125.1 Treponema sp. | reverse complement strand
AGCCATTACGAAATCAAGCTTGAAAAATACAGTCAGGTTCTGAACATTGAAGTAGAGACAATGCTTGAGATGATTAACAAGGACATCCTTCCTGCTGCATACAAATACATTGCTGCAGTAAGCAAGACTGTCGTTGATTTGAAGAGCGTTGTTCCAGGTGCAAAGGCAAGTGCAGAAATTGCATTGCTTTCAAAACTTGATGCTCTTTCAGGCGACCTTGCAGAAAAATCAGAGGAACTTTCTAAAGTTCATATTTCTGCAAAAGCTGCCGGCGATGCAATGGCTGTTGCCCGTGCTTATGTAGACAAGGTTCTTCCTCTTATGGCTGTAACAAGAGCTGTGGCAGACGAGATTGAGCCGCTCATTGGAGAAGACTACAAGCCTTATCCATGCTACGAAGATTTGCTCTACAGAGTTTAAAATGCAAAAATGGCGCCTTTGGCGCCATCTGCAGATCATTAAATCGATTATTAGCTGGTGAAAACCGCTAGTTCTGCCCTGCCGGGATTCGTAACCCCTTTCCGACAGGGCTTTTTTATGCCCTCAGGCGTTTACAGTTCGCCGGAAACTGCGGCTCCAGGAAGACCGATATCCTTTCTGTAGAATGCGCCCTCAAATGAAACGCCTTCGATTGCAGAATAAGCATTCTTCCATGCTTCGTCAAAAGTTTTTCCGAAAGTAGAGCAGCAGAGTACTCGGCCGCCGCTTGTTACCATTGAATTGTTTCCTGAGCGCCGGTCAATGATTGCGCCGGCAACAAAAATCTTTGCGCCACTTGCCGAAATCTTTGCTTCGTCAATAGTAATCTTCTTGCCTTTAGCGTAGCTTCCAGGGTATCCGCCTGAAACAACAACTGGACTTACCTGGTATCCTTTTTTCCATGAAAGCTTGAAGTCTTTCAAAGTTCCGTTTGTTATGGCCTCGCACATTTCCACAAAGTCAAAATCCATAAGCGGAAGAACTGACTGTGTTTCAGGGTCGCCGAGACGTACGTTGTATTCAAGAAGTTTCGGACCGTCTTTTGTAAGCATAACACCAAAGAAGATGAATCCGCGGTAATCGAATTTTTCTGCAACAAGACCCTTAAGTGTCGGCTCAAGGCAGGTTTTGTTGAATTCAGCCATCATTTCGTCTGTTACGTCATCAAGAGGACAGACTGTTCCCATTCCGCCGGTGTTCGGACCTTTCGCTCCGTCCATAAGACGTTTGTGGTCCCGTGAAGGCAGGAACGGAAGGATGCATGCGTTTTCAGGATGAGACGGATCTACGCTTACTGCTGAAAGAACGGAAATTTCAACGCCCTGAAGGTAATCTTCGATTACAAGCTTCTGTCCGGCATTTCCAACACGTCCGCTTTCCATAAGGTCTGTAATGGCGTCCAAGGCTTCCTTTTCTGTTGCTGCAACAACAACGCCTTTTCCAGCTGCAAGACCGTCTGCTTTGATTACAATCGGTGCGCCGTGTTCTTTTACATAATTTTCAGCTTCTTTCTTGTCTGTGAATGTACGGCTCTTTGCGCATGAAGCACCGTATTTTTCCATGAATTCTTTTGAAAGGTCCTTGCTGGCTTCAAGCTGAGCGCCTGCTTTCTTTGGTCCGACGCATGGAATTCCTGCGTTCCAGAAAACATCTGCAAGTCCTTCTGCAAGAGGATCTTCCGGCCCGATTACTGCCATAGTGCAGTTTTCGTGCTTTGCAATTGCAACGTAAGGATTTTCACCGTCTTTGATGTAGTCACACTTTTTGATTTCTACATTCTTGCATTTGTGCTCGTTTGCAGTTCCGCCGTTTCCAGGGACGCAAACAACCGTTTCCACTTTTTCACTCTGAGCAATTTTCCACGCAATAGTGTGTTCTCGCCCGCCATTTCCAACAACGATAATATTCATGCCTTTATTTTAGCGTTTCGTCCTAGTTTGGGGAATATATTTTATAGCCGTCTTTTCCGCCGGTTTTAACGTCGTACAAAGCCTGGTCCGCATTATGGAACAGTTCCTCATAATTTGTGCCGTGTATCGGGAAAAGCGCAATTCCGACGCTGGCACTTACATGAACGGAGCTATGGTCGTCAAAGTAGTCCTCGCTGAGCAGGTTGTCAAAGTGCTGCTCAAGGGTTGTTGTATAAACTTCCTGAAACTTCATTATGTTGTTCTTGGAACATTACCTCAGCAGCCTGTTCATTTGGGCTCTTAATACAGAAAGCGAGCCAAGTATTATAAGGGCAATGCAGATAGATATGATAACTGAAAGTGAGATTTTAATAGAACGGGACAGCTTCATTTATTCCTCTATGAGTTTAGGAATTTAATTGTAAGATAATGCTACATCCAATGTTTTTTTTTCGTCAATTTTTTTTGTGCTATGATAGCTGCAGAAGATATTTCTTCCTTGACCGCAGCTGCTATTCAAATCAGTAGAAAAACCTAAACAATAGCTCCAATCTGTCGATTTTAAATATGACGTGATACCAAATTGAATTTATTCGCGAGAGGTGGAGCTATGAATTTTAAAACTTCAGAGAACTTGAAAAGTCATGCAGTATGTTATTACATCAATTCACAGCTGGTAACTGAGGACGCATTTATGTTTAAGCGCGTTGTCAGCATTTTAAGCGGCATGAAAGAAGGGGCAACGGTTTCCTGGACTGAAAAATCAGTCCGCTATGTATCTTTTGAGATTAGTTGAAAAATCCGCTACAATATCTTCATGAATATTTGTCTTTTTAAACCGGAAGAAATTGGTTTGCCGCTTTCAGCAAAGGATGAACGCGGCGAACATATTATAAAAATCCTGCACAAAAAAGAAGGCGACACCTTTTCTGCCGGCGTAATAAACGGCAGGGCAGGCAAGGCCTTGATCACTAAAATCGAAAATTCCCAGATATATTTTGACTTTTCCCCTGAATCAGAAGGAAAGCCCCTTTATCCCCTTAAGATGATTATCGGCTTTCCACGGCCTATCCAGCTTAAAAGGCTTCTGCGGGATATAGCCGCTTTGGGTGTCTGCCAGGTTCACCTGACCGGTACAGAACTTGGGGAAAAATCATACATGCAGTCAAATCTTGTGGAGCACGGAACGGCTTATCAGATGCTTGTTGACGGTACCGTTCAGGCGGCCGGAACTCATGTTCCTGAGCTTTTCCTGCATAAAACCCTTAAAGAATGTATTGAATCACCGGAGCTTTCCGGCGGAAATGAGCTTAAGCTGTGTCTGGACAATATAAATCCCACAGGCTCCCTTCGTGGCGTAATGGAAGCCCGGACTGAAAAACCGGAAGGCGTTGTTGCTGCAATTGGAAGTGAACGGGGCTGGACTGAAAATGAGCGCAGGCTCCTTGAAAACTCCGGCTATCTGAGAACCGGGATGGGGCCGCGCATAATGCGTACAGAAACCGCCGCTACCGTAAGCGCCAGCGTAATCAGCGCCTGGATGGGCTGGCTGGAATAACGGCGGCTTTTGTAAATTACAATTCTGTTTTGAATCTGTCTATTTTGCTTCTAAGCTCAACGATGGTCTTGTCCATAGAATCTATTTTCAAAATGTATTATTCTGTTTTTATGAACTACATTACAGATGATTCGAAAATTCAGGGTGAACTTCTTGACCGGTTCATCAAATATGTAAAGATTTGGACTGAAAGCAATGGTGAAAAAGCAGATTCCGGCATAATGCCAAGCGAGGAGCGTGAGCGGGATCTTGCAAAGCAGCTTGCGGCAGAGCTTACCGTAATGGGTTTGCAGGATGTGCAGACTACTCCGGAATGCTACACCTACGCATGGCTTCCTGCCAGCAAAGGATGTGAGAAAGTTCCTCCGTTCTGTCTGCTTGCTCACATTGATACTGTAGATGAAGTTTCTGGAAAAGACGTTAAGCCGATTATACATCCGAAATATGACGGAGCAGTTATTGATCTCCAGTGCGGCGTACGTCATGATCCTTCAAAGGATGCTGCCCTTGCAGAGGCCGCTGAAAAGCACGAGACGATTATTACCGCAGACGGAACTACTCTGCTTGGTGCTGATGACAAGGCCGGAGTTTCTGCAATAATGACTGCAATTCAGTATCTTGTTGAAAATCCCGAGGTAAAGCACGGAAAAATTGAAGTGATTTTTTCTCCTGATGAGGAGACTGGTCACGGAATGGATAAGGTTCCGCTTAAACTTATAAAGTCAAAATTTGCATATACAGTGGACGGCGGCCATGCAGGCGAACTTGAGACAGAATGTTTCAACGCTTACGGTGCAAAAGTAACCTTTACCGGTAAAGCATGTCACACGGGAACAGCCCGAAAAGGCGGCATGGTCAATGCTTTGTGCGCCGCTGCCCGTTTCGTTGAGTCCCTGCCTAATAACCAGCGCCCGGAAACTACAGACGGCTGCGAAGGTTTTTTTGCGCCGATGGAAATTACCGGCAGCATAGAAACAGCAGAGGTATCGCTTCTTCTCCGTGATTTTACAGATTCAGGAATGGCAGAACGCATTGAGACTGTAAAAGCCCTTGCTCAGAGCGCCGCCCTTTCCTTCGGGGCAAAAGCGGAATGCTCTTTCAAGGAGCAGTACAGGAATATGAAGTCCGTATTAGATAAAAATCCTGACGTAGTAGAAAAACTTGTTCAGGCATACAAGGAAAGCGGCGTGGAGCCTGTTTTCTCTCCGATACGTGGCGGCACAGACGGTTCCCGCCTTACAGAACTTGGCATCCCGACTCCGAACATTTTTACCGGCGGACATAATTTTCATGGCCGTGCAGAATGGTGCAGTCTGAATCAAATGAGTCTTGCCGCAGATGTTTTAATAAACCTTGCCCGCAAAATTGCCGATTGTTAATGTATACGTTTGAGGGGAAACTATGCATGAATATTTAATTGAAGGCGGATTTCCTATTAAGGGAACAATAACTGCCAGCGGAAACAAAAACTCCGCTCTTCCTTGTGTTGCTGCAACATTGCTTACAGCTGAACCTGTAATTCTTCATAACGTGCCGGAAATCGAAGATATTGCCGTTATGCTGAACATCCTTCAGTCTTTTGGCGCAAAAGCAACAAATCTTGGAAATCACAGCTGGAAAATCGAAGCAAAAGACATTGAATCCTGTGTAATTCCTGCTGAGCTTTCAAAAAAAATCCGGGCCTCAATTCTTTTTGCCGGTCCGATGGTTGCCCGTCTTGGAAAGGCAGAAATGCTTCCACCTGGTGGTGACGTAATCGGCCGCCGCCGTCTTGATACTCATTTTATTGCGCTTACACAGCTTGGCGCTCAGGTAAAAGTAAACGGTCATTTTGTATTTACTGCAAATAAATTGCGGGGCGCGGACATTTTCCTTGATGAATGTTCTGTAACAGCAACAGAAAATGCCCTTATGGCGGCTGTCCTTGCAGAAGGAAAAACAACAATTACAAATGCCGCAAGCGAACCGCATATCCAGGATTTGTGCAATATGCTCAATGCAATGGGAGCCAAAATTACTGGAATCGGATCGAACATACTTTACATCGAAGGCGTCGAATCCCTTCATGGCTGTGAATTCGAAATCGGACCGGACTACATGGAAATCGGTTCCTACATCGGTCTTGCTGCTGCAACCCACGGAAGCATTACAATCAACGGAATAAAGAATCTGGATATGCGTCCGCTTAAAGTTGGATTTGCAAAACTCGGCATCAGCTGGCTTCAGGACGGAGAGTCAATCAGCGTTTCATCTGTTCAGGAAATGAAGACAAACGCAGATGTTGGTACGAAAATTCCAAAAATCGACGACTCTCCTTGGCCTGGATTCCCGCCGGATTTGACTTCAATCATGACGGTTGTTGCAACTCAGGTTGAAGGCACTGTCCTGATTTTTGAAAAAATGTTTGAAAGCAGAATGTTCTTTGTTGATAAACTCATAAGCATGGGTGCCCAGATTACTCTTTGTGATCCTCATCGTGCCGTAGTTTGCGGTCCTTCGCCTTTGCATGCAGATCATCTTGTTTCTCCGGACGTTCGTGCCGGAATGGCAATGGTAATAGCCGCAATGGTAGCTCATGGAGAAAGCCGCATCAGCAATGTCTATCAGATCGAGCGCGGCTATGAAAAACTGGTTGAACGCCTTCAAAGTCTTGGCGCCCACATAAAAATCGTTAATATTGACGAGTAAACTTCATGAGAAATATATGCCTCATATCACAATTCAGTGTATCCGGAAAGGGATGAGGAAACAAAAAGAAAGGGCTGCCTTAAAAGCAGCCTTTTCCGTTTAACCTATAGGTTAGAACTTTGCAGTTCTCTGTCTTACACGCTCAATGTCTTCGCAGAACAATTCGCGGAGGTCGTTCAATCCCAGAGCCATCAAAGCCATTCGGTCAATGCCGATACCCCATGCAAGAACAGGAGCGTCGATTCCCATAGCTTTTGTAACTTCCGGACGGAAAATACCTGAACCACCAAGCTCAAACCATCCCAAAACCGGGTGCTTGATATGAACTTCTACAGACGGTTCTGTGAACGGGAAGTAACCAGGAACGTATTTAACTTCTGTAGCACCTGCAATTTCTGTGGCAAACATCTTAAGGAAGCCCAGCAATGTGCGAAGGTTAGCCTCTTCACCAATTACGATACCTTCTGTCTGGTAAAAGTCTGAAAGGTGAGTTGCATCAACCTTGTCGTAGCGGAAACAGCGGGCAATACCAAAGTATTTGCCAGGAACTTCTGCCTTGTGAAGCTGATGTGCAGAAAGAACTGTACCCTGTGAGCGAAGGATAAGACGGCGTGTAAACTCGCGGTCGAAAGTGTAGTTCCATCCGCGGCTTCCTGAATCACCGCCGTTTTCGTGTACACGGGCAATGTTAGTCAAATATGGTTCTTCAATTGATTTTGCATGAGTAGGATTCTTGATGCGGTAAACGTCGTGAATGTCCCGGGCCGCATGGAACTGAGGCATGAAAAGCGCGTCTCCGTTCCAGAATTCTGTCTCTACAAGCGGACCGTCAAATTCCTGGAAACCGAGAGAACAGAGCTTGTCCTTTACGGATTCAAGGAACTGAACGTAAGGGTTTGTGCGTCCTGGAATAACGCGTGCAGGCTGCAGTGAAATGTTATAGCCGCGGAACGTACCTTTTTTCCAGTCGCCGTTTGCAAGCATTTTTGGTGTGATTTCACCAATTTCGTTTCCTGTTACACCTGCTTTCTGCAGCGCTTCTTTTACTGCAAGGTATGCGTCTGAAAGCTGATGTGTTACAGTCTCGCGCTCAATCATTTTAAATGGACTGTCAGTTGCACCACGTTTTTTAGCCAGCGTTGCAATTACGTCCTGCTCTTCTTTAGAAAGGTTTGCCTTGTCAAGAAGACCGTTTTCTGCGGCAACAGCTTTCTTAAGAAGTTCTGAAGTTACTGCAAGGCGTGAAGGAAGGGCAGCTCCTGTGTAAGAAACCTTCTTCTCCTCGTTCATTTTGAGAACGCCTTCTTTTACCAATGGACCGTATGCGCTGCCTACAACGCTGTTATCAACACCAAGAGCCTGCGCGATTTCAGGAAGAGCCCGGGCTGTGCCGTCTTTGAGAAGGTTTATAATCCTTTCTTCTGCTGTTCCGGATTTTGCAAGTGCACGACCCATGTCTGTGATTTCAAAATAGGTGTGGGCCGTCCTTCCGGTTTCCTTAAGAAGACCTTTTGCAGAAAGCCATGAGAAAGCCTGATTTGCATGTCCTTCCTTATAGTTAAGCTCGTTGATTAATTTTTCAGAAGTAAGGCTGTCCTTGTCTGAATACTTTAAAAGCACCTTCACTTCGAGCGGGTGCAAATTCTTGATGATGTTAGAAATGTCCATTTTTATATAAACCTGTGTGTATTTATCTTAGGCAGACAAGGCTTTTGCCCTGTCTGCGCAGAATCCTGCTTAGCGGGAGAATTTAACGTGTGAGCTGTATTCTGCCCAACCGATTCCTCTGGAGTCTTTGTAATAACGCTCTCTGTCTTTTTCCATGTATTTGTAGTGGTAGAATTTGTTTTCTTTTGCAAAATCTTCAAGACAACCAAGAACAGCGTTCATAGCTTTTCCTGAGTCGTAGTTTACGTACATGGTCGTATAATAAATGCGTACTTCATCAACCATTGGGACATATCTAATCCTGATTTTTCCAGTCTTGTCATCTTTATCAAGATGCTGGTTTTCAGGTGTATATTCCCTTGCTGATAAGTCAACCTTTATTTCATCTTCCGGGAGTGCAGAGACACTTGACTGAGCAAATGCATGACCTGTGATTACAAAAAGTAACGAAAAGATAATGGCGATTGATTTTTTCATAAAAGCCTCCTTAGCGCAATTTTAGTAAATTGCATACTTAATTATTCTATCCGTTTCTAGGAAAAAATCAAGTTCAACCATATATTGTCCTTCTGCAATACCGATTCTAGGCTCCCGCCTGATTATAACTTTTCCGCATATTTCCTTGGGTTTGTTCTTTTCCAGCGCCCTGTAATGGCTGCGGATTGCCTCTTTCAGCGCGTTTCGAGCGGCATCCGTTATACCGTCAAAGCCTTGGCTTATCTTTCCTTTTCCCCGTCCCTGAATTTTTTCAGTGTTTATTGAAGTCCATTTCTGGAAGAGCCACTGAAGTTCCTGTGAGCGCTCGAATGTTGCCCAGCAGTGCAGCTTGTTGTCCTGAATCCATGGTTTTTCATAGACAATCTTTCCGTCTTTTGCAGAAAGCTCGCTTATTGGGGTAATCTCAAGGATTTCCTTTACGTTGCGCTGTTTGTCGTAGGGCGTATATGAAAAATTCCAGCCGTAAACCATGCCGTTGATAAGAAAGGGCGTCACTTCCCTTATCCGATTTACAGGGTAATCCCACTGACCGCTTGAGGTGTCCTGGGCTTCTGCCAGTCCTGGGTATGCGTCAAGCTCTGCCCAGACGTGAACTTTTATGCTGTGCAGGAAACTAATTTCCTGAGCATAAAGGAATCTCTGTCCGAAAAGAGAGAATAAAATGAAAAATGAAAATGTCAGTCGAAGTAAGCGTTTTTCCATACTTTGAAAGGGTTGATGCCCATGCGGATTTTAAAATACAGGATTGAGCACAGAAATCCGAACAGGTGCGCGTAATGCGCTACGTTTGATTTGTATCCTGTAATCTGACTGAAAACTTCGATTGCTGCGTACAGAACAACCAGAAGAGGAGAAGGAATCGGAAGAATGCCCCATATATATATGTTTGCCCTTGGAAAAATCACTGCATAGGCAAACATTATTGCAAACAGCGCTCCGCTGGCTCCCATAAGGAATACGGCATAGGTTCCCGTCAAAACGTAATATCCAAAGGAAAGCAGGCCGCTCATGATTCCGCAGGTAAAGTAAATCATAAGGAATTCTTTTGAGCCGATTGCTTTTTCGACAGTAAGCCCGAAGAAGAAAAGTCCTATCATGTTTGAGAATATATGCGCAAAATTGCCATGGACAAACATGTACGAGACAAACTGCCAGTACATTCTGTCTTCAATTACAAGTCCCGGGCAAAGCGAAAGGTATGGCACTGAGCGCGGAAAAATTTTTGTGAGGAAAAAGAAAATGAAATTAACTGCAATAAGTATCAGGCTTGATGAGAAAAATGTGTATGAAAATGGTTTTCTGAGCGGGTTGTTCATGGGCTTATGCGTCTATGCTTTCGTCCGGATCCGAAACCAGAGAAGGCGGGGCATAAGTAACCCGGTTTCTGCCGTTGTGCTTTGACATGTACAATCCCTGGTCAGCCTGATTTATAATTTTTGCAGGAATCAGTATAGGGTTTGTCTTGTGGTTGAATACAGCAACGCCGACAGAAATAGTTACGTTCATGCGTTTTTCGTTGAAAACAAAATCGTGGCCTTCAATGCTGGCTCTGATTCGTTCGGCAACCATAACAGCGTCATTTTTGTCAGTATCCCTAAGAAGAACGGTGAATTCCTCTCCGCCGTAACGGCTTGCAAGATCCACTTCCCGAAGGTTTGACTTTATGATGTGAGCAACTTCTTTAAGAACGTAGTCTCCGCATTCATGACCGTATGTGTCATTGAAATGCTTGAAGAAGTCAATGTCGAACATAAGTACTGAAAGAGGCTTCTTTTCAGTCATGGCCTGGTCAAGCTCTTCTGTAAGCGAGTTAAAGAAGAAATATTTGAGCTTAAGGCCGGTCATCATATCGGTGGAAGAGCGCTCGATCATTGTTGTATTGTTGATCGCAATGGAAGCAAGGGAAGCTATGTTCAAAACCACTGCTTTCTCGTAGTCCGTGTAT
The DNA here is from genome assembly GCA_017390125.1 of Treponema sp. Lineage (GTDB taxonomy): Bacteria > Spirochaetota > Spirochaetia > Treponematales > Treponemataceae > Treponema_D. The sequence continues at coordinate 2,223 of JAFPCT010000023.1, read as the reverse complement.
GAAGAATCTGACTCCAGGTCAAGAGAAAAGCGTTCTCCCAGGAAAAGGATTCCGTTAGCGTGGTTTTTCTGAATCAGCGGAACAATGAGAGTCGGGTGGAACTGCTTGAAAATTTCAGAAGCCGGTGAATCCGGGTATTTATCAAGAAGCGTTTCAAGGGTAATAGGCTGCTTTTCTTCTGTAAGGAAAGAGACAACCGGATCATTAGCGGAGATTACAAGTTTTTTATCGCCGTAAAACTGAACTGCGTTCTGCTTTGTCTCAAGCAGGAAGGTGTCTGAATTCAAGAAGTCCAGCACAAAGATTCCTGCGTCCGTAACGTGCATCTGTGCCATACAGAAAAATACGATCGATTCAAGTAATTTTGAGCCTTCCAGTGTAGAACAAAAGGAGCGGGAAATGTCCAGAAGCTGCTCAAGGTCATAGATGCGTTTTTCGTAATCAGCAGTGAGTTCTTTTATTGTTTTTCTTTTCTTTGCCATATGCTGCTCCATTAACCGGAAATAATTGCATAATTCTTCATTATTTCAAAAAATATTTCCCATTTAGGGAACTGCCGTTCCAGAATATCCGTATTTTCCTTGTTTCTTGAGGAGAACATAAGGACTTTCAGGTTTGAAATGATTTCACTGGTAGGCTTTTTTGAATCTGTAATAATACCTTCAATATGTTTTGAAAGTTTATTTAAACTATTTATTTCTCGGCTGATTAACCGGTTTGCTTGAGCATTTATATTCGTTATCATTGCTTCCAGTTTTTTGTAGAATTCCGGATCGTTGTGGCCGTCCTTCAGGTATCCGTCTATCAGCGCAACGTCATTCGGCTTTCCGGGAGAGAATGAATCTTCAAATTCTTCCACATTTGTAAATGTTTCCAGCGCCGCATAAACGTCTGCCGCAAATTCCGTCTTGTACTGGGAATTGTTGAAAAATCCTTCAATAACGATGTTGTTAAGGAGTATGCGGATAGGTTCTGTAAAGAAAATTGAAAGGAACGTTTTCAGAATCTGCATCGGCATTATCCATGAGAATGTCATCTGGGAATTCTTGAGCAGACGTTCGTTTGTGGTATTGTTGTAGCCTCTGAGTGAAAGCAACGTAACCGGTCCGAAAAGTCTGGACAGCTCGTCGTTTATCTTTTCGTCCTTCATTTCTGTCTTTATGCGCTGTTCATCTGACTTGAATTTAGCCTGAATCATTTCCATAAAGTGCTTCCTTGCAGAATCTTCGTAGCGGGCGCTTCTTGGTATGTACGAGAAATCTGCTTTTCCATACTGAATTAAAAGCTTCAGTGTGTCGGAAGTTATAATATGTCGTATTACATAGGCGATTTTTTTCAGGTTGTCGGCATAAGGGCTTTCTGCCACGGCAGAAACATTTTCTCCTGATTTAAGAGAGTTAAGGGCCTTAAGGCAGTTCAGGGTGCTGTTCGTAATGTTAAGTCCGTTGATGACGTAGTAGAGGTCTTCAAGAATGTTCACTACTCTTTCTACGGATGTGTCCTGAAAACTAGGCTTGTACTGCATGTCTGCAGAAATGAAGTTTGAGTCAAAAATCTGCAGGACTGTTATAAAGTTGAACTTCGTAAGGTCCGCAAGCTGCCTCATTGTATTCAGGTCACGGTCAATTTTTGCAAAGGTCTGGTTTCCAAGCTCCTTAAGGATTTTTTCCATCGTCCGGTGCTGGTGGTCAAAAATTTGAGACGTGGTCATAGCCGTGTTGTCCAGCTGGGCTTTGCGGCCTTCGTATGAAAGAGTCTCCATAGCCTTCTGGTTTTCAATGGTAAATCCTGTCATTACAAGCTGGGCTTCGTAGCGCCTGTTGCGCGGAACGTCCGGACCTGCGATGGTTAAGTACATGATGTCGTTTATAGGTTTTGAATTTATATAGAGTATTCTGAGGGCTTCTGCAAAATTTGGCAGAAGTTTTCCGTTTTTAAAAATTGCAGGCTGAATCGCCATAAGTTCTTTTTCGTGCTTTTTAAGCTGAATTTTTTTCTGAACTTCAGGGGAATTTTTGTTGAAGAGGAGCTCTAAGAATTCCGTGATTGTCTGCAGAAAACCCATATGAATAGAAGTTTAATCATTTTATAAGTATGCGTCAAATATTTCGTGGTAATCTGCAAGAGTATTTGCATGAATTGTTTTCGCCCTGAGCTCTGCGCCGCCTTCAATGCCCTTTGAATAGGCACAGAACCTCTTTCTCATTTCCATGCAGGCATGTT
>JAFPCT010000022.1 GCA_017390125.1 Treponema sp. | reverse complement strand
GGATGCAATTCTCCGGAAGCCGCAAAAGCTCTCCGCGCATTCAAGAAGGTTTACCGCCTTCCTGTTGTAACATCCCTCATGGGACTTGGTGCAATTCCTTATTCTGATCCGGATTTCAGCGGTATGGTTGGAATGCACGGACGATATGCGGCGAATGTTGCCATGAACGAAAGTGACCTCGTTGTTGCTGCCGGCGTACGCTTTGATGACCGTGCTACAGGTGTGGTTTCAAAGTTCTGTCCGAACGCAAAAATCATCCATATTGATATTGATGCCGCTGAAATCAACAAGATTCTTCCGGCCAGCGCAAGCCTTGTTGCAAAAGTTGAGACTGTTTTCCCTGCTCTCACAGCTGCAGTAGAAAAGCAGATAAAAAAATCTGCCGGCCTTGAGGCTGAGCGGACTGCCTGGGCTGATCAAATAATGGCTGTGAACAAGGAAACCTTTACAGAGGCATGTGGAACTCCTGCAGAAAATGAAAAGAACGGTAATTTTGCAGGAAGCGTAAATCCTCGCAAATTCATAGCCTCTGTTCCTGAGCTTGCAGAAAAAGCAGGAACAAAGAAAACTGACTTGATTGTTACTACAGACGTAGGTCAGCACCAGATGTTTGCCGCTCAGTATTACCCGGTTGAAGAGCCGCGCACATTCCTTACTTCAGGAAGCCTTGGTACTATGGGATTCGGTCTGCCGGTTGCATTAGGGGCTGCCATTGCAAATCCTAAGAAGCGGGTAATCTGTTTTTCCGGGGACGGCTCAATCATGATGAACATACAGGAGCTTGCGACTCTTGCAGAAAATAATCTTCCGGTAACTGTAATTGTATTTGAAAACGGTACTTTGGGAATGGTTTACCAGCAGCAGAAATTCCTTTTTGACAAGACTTATTCTGCAAGTGAATTCATAGCTTCGCCGGATCTTCTGAAGATTGCAGAAGGTTTTGGAATTGAGGCTGTTGACGCAGATAAGGATCCTGACTGGTACAAGAAAGCCTTTAGCCCGAACAGACCTCACAAGCCTTGTTTTGTACGGGTTCGGGTAGATCCTGAAGAAAACGTGCTTCCGTTTGTTCCGGGCGGAAAGGCAAATATTGATTCTATCCGTGACTAGGAGTTGTGCATCAGCTTCATCTGCTCTTCGTCAGAGATTATGCGGCCGTTTTCAAGGCTGTCCATATTCTGCTGACGCCAGTTCAGTTCGTTTATTATTACATCGTATTCCTTTGCAGCAACTTCCTGAGAATACATGTAGATGAGCGGCTGAATTGCGAAGGCGGCGTCAACAATAACAGGATCGAACTGAGTGCCTTTTCCGTCGCTTAAAATTTTCATTGCGTCTGTCAGAGTCATCTCCCGTTTGTATGGCCGGCGGCTCAGCAGGGCGTCCAGTACGTCTGCGACGGACATGATTCTGGCGCACAACGGGATGTCATTACCTGCCAGACCGTTAGGGTAGCCAGTGCCGTCATAGCGCTCATGGTGGCAGTATGCCATGTCTTTTGCAATCCTGTTGAATTTTCTGTCCCACAGCACAGGCAATGCGTCAAGAATTTCTTTTCCTTTCAAAGGATGAAGTTTCATCATCTCATATTCCTGAGGCGTGTACCTTCGTGGTGTATTAAGTATGTGGTCAGGAATGAAAACTTTTCCTATATCGTGCAGGTTTGCAGCCGCTGAATAAAGGCTTATGTTCTGTTCTGTAAGAATATCCACAAAATGCCCCTCGCTTTTCAACTCACGGCACAGCATGTCAACGTAGCTTACCGTATGCTCTGTGTGGAATCCTGTGATTATTTCATGTTGTTTTAAAATCGTAGGGATAAATTTGATGATGTCTATGTTTGTATTTTCAATTTTTATGTTCGCTTTAAGGACATCTTCCATCGCCTGATGGTTTCGTCTTGTCATTTTCCATGTGATGAGAAATACAAAAATGAATTCAATTGTAAAACCTGCAGCATAGGAAAGAAAATCAGTGAAGGGGTCTTCAGTCACCATGCCTTCGTTCACACGGTTTACGGATTTAAAATACAAGGAAACCAGCATGACGATATAGGAGAAAATCGTCATGGACTTAGTTAGTTTGGTATCGTAATAGAGACAGCTTAAGAAAATGACTATCGTATAGGAAATGTAGATTCCTATGCGGGCGCTCGTTCCAAGAATTGCAAGTATGAGCGCAGAAATAGAAAGGCCGAAATACATTGCAAAATTCTGAAGGCTGTAATACAGGTCTGTGTGCCTGTTTTTGAATGACTTTGAGCCGAAGTAGAAAACCAGCAATGACTGGATTATTGAGAACGGTACGGTAAGAAAAAAGGTTATGAGTATATAAGTCTTGCTTATATGGAAAACATTGCAGTGTGAGAGGATTGCAAAAGTCGGAGACAATAAAGCTGTCAGTGCCAATATCTTTGCAACTAATTTGTTTACATAGGCGATATTGTCAATAAAAAAGTCTTTGTTGTTTATTCTCATGCCTTGCCTGTTGAAGATAATCCTTCGCTTCCCCTCCCAAGAAAAGCGAAGGACTTCCAGTTATTTTACAGGAAATACCTTTTTGAAATCTTCAAGAAGATCGGAAGTTTCAATTGCAGCATCGAAGTTGTGGATTGTTCCCTTCTTTGTATAGAAATCGATGAGAGGTTCTGTCTGCTCTCTGTATACTTCCATACGGTGCATGATTGATTCCTGCTTGTCGTCGTCGCGCTGGTAGATTTCACCGCCGCACTTGTCGCAGACACCTTCTTTTTTTGGTGGAAGGGTCAGGACATTGTAGTTAGCGCCGCAGGCACGGCATACGCGTCTTGTGCTCAATCTTTTGATTACAAGTTCGTCTGCAGCCTGGAAATTTACAACAGCTACATCCGGGCAGATAGAAACGAACATTTCTGCCTGTGGAATTGTGCGAGGAAAACCGTCGAGAATGAAGCCGTTCTTGCAGTCAGCCTGCGAAATACGGTCTTTTACAAGCTCGCATGTAAGGTCATCGCTTACCAATGATCCGGAATCGATGATTGCCTTTACTTTGATGCCGAGGGGTGTCTGATTTTTGATGTTGGCACGGAAAATATCACCTGTAGAAATGTGCGGGATCTTATATTCTTCCGCAACTTTAACAGCAAGAGAGCCTTTTCCGGCTCCCGGTGGTCCTAAAAAAATGAAGTTCATTCTTCATGCTCCTGTTTTAAATTTATATGTAGTATTTTACTATAGAGCATGAGAATTTGCAAAAGTTATTGATTGTGTTTTTTCTGTATTGATGTAAATTCTTTGCGGCGGATTATGAAATATGTAGAAAGAACTATTGAGCCTGCAAGTATCCATGAGGCAGGGTAAACCAGCATAAGTGTTCCGAATGCTTCCAGCGGCGGAAGAGTTTTTTTGAAATGGGCAAAAACTGTGAAAATCCACATGACTCTGAAAACGCATACGCCAAATATGGTTTCGATTGTAGGGAGCAGGGAATGTCCCATTGCCCGCAGGGTTGAGGCACCTATTTCATATGTGTTGATGAGGCAGTCAAATGTTTCTACTGCAAGCATTCTGAGCACGCCGTATTTTATTGCCACAGGATCTATTGTATACAGCCCGATGAAAAATTCCCGGAATAGGACGAAGAAGGTTACCATTATGCCGGTTATAACAACGCTTGAGGCCATGCAGCAGCGGAATATTTTTTTGCACCGGTCAATTTTTTCCGCACCAAAGTTTATGCTGGTAAAGGTAACTGTTGTCTGATTGAATGCGCTTACTACATAGAATGAAAAGTATTCAAAGTTCAGTTCTGCGGCGGAACCTGCCATTGCGCTTGAGCCGAATCCGTTTATCGCGCTCTGAATCGTGATGTTTGAGATGTTGAATACAATTCCCTGAAGACCGGCCGGGATTCCAATCTTAATCATGCGGGTAAGGTATTCATGGTTTATGTGAAGTTTTCTGAGGTCTACTTTGAGCTCTGTCTTTTCATTGATCAGAAAACTAAGCACAAGGAGTCCGCTTACTGCCTGGGAAACGACAGTGGCAATTGCAACTCCGGCGACATCCATGTGAAGCAGGATGACCAGAAGAAGGTTCAGCACTACGTTTATTATTCCGGAAAAAAAAAGGCTGTAGAGGGGACGTTTCGTGTCTCCCTTTGTGCGCAGTACTGCAGAACCGAAATTGTACAGCATGAAGAAAGGCATTCCGGAAAAGTAAATCCTGAGGTAAAGCACTGCATAGTCAAGAACGTCTTCTGGGGTGGACATGAGGATGAGTATAGGTTTTGCAATGAAGAAGCCAATGAACACAAGTGCGGTTCCGCTGATGAGCGAAACTGTTATTGCTGTGTGCACTGCATCCTGAAGGTTCTTTTTGTTTCCCTGTCCGAGCAGGTTTCCGATTATTACGTTTGCGCCGACAGATATTCCTAGAAAAAGATTTATTATGAAACTTATTACGTTTCCGTTGCTTCCAATGGCGGCAACTGCCTGGGTCTTGTTCTCTGCAAATCTTGCGACAATCGCAACATCTGCTGAATTAAAGAGCTGCTGCAGGATGCTTGAGGCCGCAATTGGCAGCGCAAAAAGGAGAATTTTGCCCAAAAGAGGACCGTTCTGCATGTCGACTCTGTCGTTTTTCATCGTGCTTTATTCTACGGACAGACTAGTTTTTTTTCAATGCGTTTTCAATGTCTTCTGCTGTAATTTCACTGCGGTTTTCCTGTGCTGCAGTCAGAGCGGCTGTATTTATGACAGATTCAATTTCTGCACAGCTTGATCCCTTGAATTTTTCAGCAAGGTCATTTGCATTTATGTTTCCGGCAAAGTTTTTTCCATTTGAGTATATTTCAATGAGTTTTAATCTGGTGTTGAAATCCGGAGCCGGCACAGTGTATTTTGCGTCAAAGCGTCCCGGCCTGATAAGGGCAGGATCCAGCGCCTCACGGCTGTTTGTTGCCGCAAGTACAAGAATTCCGTTGTTAGGCGTAAAGCCGTCAAGTTCGTTAAGCAGCGCGGTTACGATACGGGTGTTTTCCGTCTCAATTGCAGAGCCGGAATAATTCCTTCTGGTTCCGATTCCGTCAAATTCATCAATAAAAACAATGCAGGGAGCCTTTCGACGGGCTTTTGCAAAAAGAAGCTTTACTTTGGCAGGTCCTATAGCCATGAACATGCTCTCAAAGTCAGTTGCCTTTGCCGGGATGAAATTTATGTCTGCCTCTCCGGCCAGTGCCCGGGCAAAAAGTGTTTTTCCGTTTCCTGGTTCTCCTTCAAGAAGAATGCCCTTCGGGAGCCTCATTCCTTTGCCAGCGTATTCCTTTGGATTTTTCATCATGCTTGCAATCTGCAGCATGTCTTTTTTCAGTCCGTCCATTCCGACTATATCTGAAAAATGAACGCCGGTTCTGCGGACGCTTTTAAATGTGTTCGGACTGATGAATTTTCTGAATACAAAAATAATCACCCCGAAAAACAGTATGTAGAAAAATGAATCCAGTATTATTGAAATGATTTCACCTGTTTCCTTTTCCTCTGTGACCTTTACGTCGTGAAGCAAAAGGAATTCTTTGAGCGTGCTTGAATCAGGATTGTCTGTCCTGAACCGAGTTCCGCCGCCGTTGTAGGTGAATATGATTTTACCTTTGCCAAGGTCTGCGCTTGAGATTTTGTTTTCTGAAACTTCCGTATAAAAAGTTTTGTACGGAACGAAATCTGCTTTCTTTGAAAAATGCGGCCAGCACAGGAATGCGGCTGTTCCTGCTATAAGCAGTACAGGTAATAAAATGTTTTTTTTCATGCCTTGATTATTGTAGATTTTTTAAGAGTGTGCAATTATTGTCATGAAATGATTTTCGCTAGAAAGATTGTTCTGAATATTATTATCTTTTTTTCGCTCTGTTGTTTCCTGTATTCCCAGGGGCAGAGGGAATTTGTCCTGCCTGAAGAAAATTCTGCGCTCTATTTCGGAAATCCTTCTCCATCCGGCCTGCCGGAATCGGAAAACTACATTCTGGAAAAAAAGCAGTTTGTAATCTCATATAATTCCGAAACTCTTTGTCCCAACTGGGTAAGCTGGCACCTCTCTGCTCTGGATTTAGGTGATTCCGGACGTTCAAATGATTTCAGACCGGATTATTCCCTGCCGGAAAAATTCTATGCAGTGAAAAAAAGCGACTATCAGTTTGTAAAATACGGCTTTGACCGCGGTCATGTTTGTCCCAGTGCAGACCGTTCGGACTCAAAGGAAAACAACAGCGTTACCTTTCTTATGACGAACATGCTTCCTCAATGTCCGGATCTGAACAGAATTGTATGGAAGGATCTTGAATCTTATGAGCGTGAGCTTGCGTCCGGCGGAAATGAGCTTTACATAATTGCCGGCGGAGCAGGGAAGGGCGGAGAAAGCCAGAAGGGGTATTTTGAATCCATTCCTCTTGATGGCATGGAAATTTCCGTACCGGCATTCTGCTGGAAAATCATTCTTGTGCTGCCGGAAGGTTCGGATGACTTTTCCAGGGTAAATCCTGAAACTGAAATAATTTCAGTGTTCATGCCCAACAGGCAGGGAATACAAAATGAGGCGACATGGAAAACTTATTTGTGTTCCGTTGATTATATAGAGGGTGAAACAGGTCTGGACTTCTTCAGGTTTCTGCCGGATGATGTAGAGGACGTCCTGGAAGCAAGGATTTTTTCCGCTGATAGATGACGAAATCCCAGGAATGGCTTTCGTTCGAACGGCTGATTCTTGAAATTTCTTCAAATACCGAAGGATCTATCGAGGAAAAAATGCGTCCCCTTCATAACAGCCTTCTACTTCTGTTGTATAAATGGTTTCTGCAAGAGAAAGACCTTCTTCGTAAACCTTCCCTCCGCCGCAGATGAAAGCCTTTCTGCATCCGGACCTTTCTGCTTCTTCAATTGCGTTTTCCAGCGAAGGAACTACGGCTGCATTTTCCGCTGAAAAATCATTGTTTCTGGAAAGGATTATGTTTGTGCGGCCTGGAAGCGCACTCCCGATGCTCTCAAAAGTTTTTCTTCCGAAAATCACTGCAGAGCCTGTAGTAAGACCTTTAAAATATTCAAGGTCTTCTTTTATGAGCCAGGGAATTCTGCCGTTTTTTCCGATTGCACGGGTTTTAACGCAAAAAGCCGCAATTAATGCGACTTCAATGCTAGACTTCAACTGCAATCAGGTTTCCTTCTGCAACTTTTGTAGCATAAACGCTCCTGTTGTTGCGGTACGGATTCTTGAAATTCTCAATCTGAGTGCGGATCACGTTCATGTGCTCCCGGAGAAGGGTTCTGTTCTTCTGGTTCTGCTCAAGAACGCGGTTCTGCAGGCTGTTAAGCTCATACTGCAGGTCCTCAACAGATTTCTCTGCTTTGGAATCTGTTCCCCTCACGGAAGCATTGTACATCTCGTTCATAGGCATTATTACCTTCTGAAGGTTTGAGATGCCGCGTACAACCTGCTGCTCAAGCTCTGCATGGCTCAGGATTGCTTCCGTATCCTCTGATTCAATGGAATCCTGCTGTTTTTCAAGTACGAGAAGGTATTCCTGAAATTTCTGTCTCTGCTGCTCAAGGAGCTGCCTGAATCTTTTGAGAATCAGTACGCGCTGATTCAATTCTTCTGCTGAAAGTTCATTTGCCATGGGTTACCCCTGTATATTCAAAGCTGTATGGGCCTGCATTGAAGTCTGAGCAGGTGCATTTGCCGTGCTGTTGGAAGCAGTTTTCCATGCGCCCAGCAGTTCTTTCATCATGTCCACGATGAACTGAATTTTCTGTGCGGAATGTTTGAAGGCAACGTCTGTAAGCTCGCTGTTAAAATAGAGGTAAAGCGACATAAGGTTTTTAGCAATTTCGCCGCCTTTTTCCATATCAAGGGAAACCTGAAGTTCTGTTATGATTGCCTGTGACTTCTGAAGAAGTTTTGAAAAGTTTTCTATATTCGACGGCTTGATTTTGTTTCCCGGTTCAATCAGTGCAAGTGCCGAATTAAGATTCTTGATGCAGGCCTCATAAAGCAATACCACCAGATGTCCCTGGCTTGCTGTGGTAACATTTGTTTTCTGGTAAGCTGAGTAAGCGTTGTTAAATCCCATAAAGTCCTCCCTGTTTCGCAATAGATACTAGACCTCTTTGTTTTTCGGCATTTGAACTGACTACTTTAGATTTTTCTGTCGACAATTTAGAAAATAATTCGTATATTTAAATTGAGGATTTTTTTAATAGTATGAGTGAAAACAAGAACCCTAAAAACGACAATAAAGACGATTTCGATCCATATGACTTCTTCAAGCTTGCAGG
>JAFPCT010000188.1 GCA_017390125.1 Treponema sp. | reverse complement strand
TGTTTACAGTGTAGAGCATTGAACCGTCTGCAAACGCCGCTTTTGTGTCCTCGGTTTTCATTCCGGTCTGCCAGAATCTCAGGCGATATGCTCCCTGCTGCGTAATGTACCAGGAGATGATATTGTCCGCATTTTTTCTTTCATGAATTCTGATTGAATCTGATGTGTTCAGACCCTGCCAGTATCCGTAAAACAGGGCGTCTTCTGTATTTTCAGAATTTACGGCACCAGTTGAATGTTCCTCGCTGTATGGAATCTTTACGAGAAAATCTACATAAAGTTTGTCATCAAGTATGAAAACCGGAAAAACTGATTTAGTTTTTTTGTCGTATGAGAAGGTGATTTCCCATATGTCGTCTGTCCCAGAGATTTTATTGAATGCTGACTGTATGCGCTTTCCTTGCTTTCCGGTGGCTATGTTTCGTTTTCTTGCCGACTGATTTTCAAATTCCTCCGGTTCTGCAGCCCTGTCGTAGTACCAGCCGTAGTAGTCTTTCAGTATTACTGCAGTCTCGTTGTTCTCACCCCAGAAAATATAGCGGTCTTCACCTTTCCAGATGCCCCTGAAAATTTCCGGGGTCTGAGCAAAAACACTCTGTAGAAGAATGAAAGAGATAAGGGCTGAAAGATTTTTTTTCATGTTAAGATTATCGGAATAAACTTAGGGAAAATATATAGTTAGTCAAGATTAACTCTTGATTTATTCCCGGTCATAAAGTATAAAGGCATCATGAATGTACTTATACTTTTGATGATTCCATTTGCAGGAACAGTCCTTGGAGCTGCTGCAGTTTTTTTTCTGAAAAATGACCTGAATGAATCTGTACAGAAAACCCTTCTTGGTTTTGCTTCCGGAGTAATGGTCGCCGCTTCGGTATGGTCACTTATAATTCCTGCAATTGAAAGTTCTTCCCAATGGGAAAGACTTGCCTTTGTTCCTGCGGCTGTCGGAATCCTTGCTGGAATGGCATTCCTGTACATTCTGGATATTGTTACTCCTCATATTCATCTTAACGCGGAAAAACCGGACGGTCCTGTCTCAAAATTTAAAAAGACTACGATGCTTGCCCTTGCTGTGACTCTGCACAACATTCCTGAAGGTATGGCTGTAGGCGTTGTTGCTGCCGGTTTTCTGTGCGGAAACGGACAGATTGCCTTTGCAGGCGTCTTTGCTCTTTCAATCGGTATCGCGGTGCAGAATTTTCCTGAAGGCGCGATAATTTCCCTTCCTCTGGCCAGTGACGGCAACGGAAAGCCCAGGGCTTTTTTATACGGAATGCTCTCTGGTGTCGTAGAACCTGTTTTCGGTCTGCTGACACTTTTATTTGCCAGGGAAGTTACGGCTGTCCTTCCTTATCTGCTTTCATTTGCCGCCGGAGCTATGCTTTTTGTCGTTGTGGAGGAGCTGATTCCGGAATCAAGCCAGGGCGAACATTCCAATTTTGCAACTGTAGGATTCGGTCTGGGCTTCATAATCATGATGATTCTTGACGTGAGCCTGGGCTGATTACAGTAGATTCTGTTTCTTATCCGTGGTTTTTCTGGTTGAAAGGTTCTGACAACAGTTTCGCGGCATTGTGCCAGTCTGATGAAAAACATGCTGAAAGCGGGGGCTCCGAATCACGGAGCATAGGAAAAGCCTTCTTGCAATCATTACCGGACTGTTAATTCACTTGAGGAATTGGGCTTTGTTCAGAAAAATAGTAGAACAAAATCATTTATTTAATTATAATGGTCTATTATGAGTTATAAACCGGTAGATTCAAAAGCAGACTTCCCAAAGCAGGAAGAAGAAGTACTTAAATATTGGCAGGACAATGATATTTTCAAAAAGTCGGTAAGTCAGCGCGAGGGTGCTGAAGAATTCGTGTTTTATGACGGCCCTCCGTTTGCAACAGGACTTCCGCATTTCGGACATTTCATTCCTTCCACAATTAAGGATATTATTCCGCGCTATCAGACAATGAAAGGGAAGAAGGTTGAGCGACGGTTCGGTTGGGACTGTCACGGTCTTCCAGTTGAAAACCTTATTGAAAAAGAACTCGGTATCAACTCAAAACATGAAATTGAAGCCTACGGAATTGATAAATTCAATGACAAGTGTAAGGCTTCCGTTTTGAAATATACTTCAGAATGGAGAAAGACCATTACCCGGATGGGACGCTGGGTTGACTTTGACCACGACTACAAGACAATGAATCCTGATTACATGGAATCAATCTGGTGGGTTGCAAAGGCTCTCTGGGATAAAGGCCTCATTTATGAAGGAAAATACATTCTTCCGTATTGTCCTCGCTGCTCAACTGTTCTTTCTACTCATGAGCTTGCACAGGGATACAAGGACGTTCAGGATGCAACTGTAACTGTCCGCTTCAAGGTTACAAAGGCTCCTGCCGGCGTTAAAGACGCTGACATGGCAAACGGAAAAACTTATTTCCTTGCATGGACGACAACTCCTTGGACTTTGCCTTCAAACCTTGGTCTTTGTATGGGACCGGACATTGACTACGTTAAGATTCTTGATAAAGAAAGCGGTGATTTCTACATTTTTGCAGAAGCACGTCTTTCTGCTTACTATAAAGAAGAGTCAGCTTATGAAATCATTTACCGCGCAAAGGGTAAGGATTTTATCGGTGCTGAATACGAGCCTCTTTTCCCATATTTTGCTTCTCTTAAAGATCCGAAAGTTTGCGAAGAAGAATCTAAGCAGAAGTGTGAGAAGGGCGCTTTCCGCATGTTCAATGCAGATTACGTTTCTACAGAAGACGGTACAGGTATAGTTCATATCGCTCCTGCATTCGGTGAAGAGGACCATAAAGTATTTGCTGGTTCTGGAGTACCTGAAGTAGAGCCTATTGACGCTGAGTGTAAATTTACAAAGAAGATTCCTGAATATGCAGGCCGCTTTGTAAAAGACTGCGATAAGGAAATCATCCAGCGCCTCAAGGAAGAAAAGAAACTTGTTAAGCGCGATACAATCGTTCACTCATATCCACACTGCTGGAGATGTTCTTCTCCTCTTATCTACCGTGGAATCGGCTCATGGTTCGTAAAGGTTGCTGATCATCACGACGCTTTGCTCCGCGCCAACAGCCAGATCAAGTGGCAGCCGGCCCACATCAAGGAAGGTCGTTTCGGTAAATGGCTTGCCGGAAGCCGCGACTGGGCTGTAAGCCGCAACCGCTACTGGGGTAACCCGATTCCTATCTGGAAGTGCGAGGATCCTGAGTGCAAGCACACTATCTGTGTCGGAAGCCGTCAGGAGCTTAATGATCTTTCAGGCGTTTATCCAGAAGATCTGCACAAGCAGTTTGTTGATAAAATTACTATCAAATGTCCTGAATGCGGAAAAATAATGCACCGTATTCCGGAAGTATTTGACTGCTGGTTCGAGTCCGGCTCAATGCCTTACGCTCAGCAGCATTATCCTTTTGAAAATAAAGAATATTTCGAAAGCCATTTCCCGGCAAACTTCATTTCTGAAGGTCTTGACCAGACCCGCGGATGGTTCTATACGCTTACAATTCTTGCCAGCCACCTGTTCGACAGACCGGCATTCCAGAACTGTATCGTAAACGGACTTGTCCTTGCTTCTGACGGACGCAAGATGAGCAAATCTCTCAGAAATTACACTGATCCGGTTGAGGCAATTGATAAGTTCGGTGCAGACGCGCTTCGTCTGTTCCTTATTCACTCGCCTGTAGTTATGGCAAATGACCTTCGCTACAGTGATGAGGGTGTTCGTGACGTAATCAAGAACATTATCCTTCCGTTGTGGAACAGCTACAGTTTCTATGTAACATATGCGAACATCGACGGTGTTCAGCCGGACGGTCATCTGTTTGACAATAAGACTCCTTCAAATCCGCTTGATGCATGGCTTCTTTCAATTACACAGAAACTTATCAAGGACGTTACTTCAGGACTTGAGGATTACGATTTGAGCGGTGCGGTTGATCCTATCGTTAAGTTTATTGACGAGATGAATAACTGGTATATCCGCCGAAGCCGCCGCCGCTTCTGGAAGAGCGAAAACGATTCTGACAAGAAGGAAGCATATGAAGCCCTTTACATTGCGTTGAAGACATTCAGCCAGGTTGCATGTCCGTTCATTCCGTTCATTACAGAACAGATGTGGCTGAACCTTAAGACTGCTTCAGACAAGGAATCTGTTCATCTTTCAGATTATCCGGTCTGCAATGATGCATGGCGCAACGAAGAGCTTGAGTTCAAGATGGCTACTGTTCAGCAGGCTGTTTCTATGGGCCGAAGTCTCAGAAATACATTCAACCTTAAGAACCGTCAGCCGCTTGCTTCTGTTGCTCTTGTCACAAGAAATTCAGAGGAAAAACGCGTTCTCGCAGAGATGGAAGATTCTATCCGTGAGGAGCTTAACGTAAAGAAAGTTGAATTCCATGACAGGGAAGATGAGCTTGTAGAATATAAAGCAAAGGCAAACTTCAAGGTTCTTGGAAAAGAACTTGGTCCTAAGATGAAAGCTGCTGCCGCTGTAATTCAGACACTTTCTTCTGAGCAGATCCAGTCAATTCTTGAAGGAACAAAGCTTTCAATCGATGTTGACGGTGCTGCCGTAGAACTTTCAGAAGAAAAACTTATCATTGAGCGTCTTGAAAAAGACGGACTTAAGGTTCTCAATGAAGGAACTCTTACTGTCGGTCTTGATTCAAAGATTACTGACGAGCTTAAGAAAGAAGGTTATGTAAGAGATCTTGTACGAGGCATTCAGAACCTGCGAAAGGAAAGCGGCTTGAACGTAACTGACAGAATTAAACTTTCAGTTTCAGGAGATGCTGACCTTAAGGCTGCGTTCGAAATGTTTGCAGATTTTGTAAAGGGTGAAGTTCTTGCTTCATCTGCAGAATTTGCTTCTTCAATTTCAAATACGACAGAAGTTGATGCTGACGACAAGAAGTGGAGCATTTCTATTGAAAAGGCTTAATCTCAGAAAAGTGCGGGGACTTGCTCCCTGCGCTTTTTTTGCAT
>JAFPCT010000187.1 GCA_017390125.1 Treponema sp. | reverse complement strand
GCTGTCCTACTTTATCAAGAGGCTTAACCAAAAGCATACATGGAATCAAAGTAACAGAAAGAACCAGCGCAATAAGTACGCCGAGAGATGTGAAAATCGCAAAACTGTGAAGCGGCTCAAGAGGTGAAGTTATGAGCGAGATAAAACCTACGATTGTAGTTAGACCGGCAAGGAGCACAGCCTGGAAAACATCTTTTATGCCCGTCCAGATAACCTGAGCATGAGCTTCTCTTGTAAGCTCCCCTTCCAGATTGTCCAGAGCAATATAGTAATGTGTAAGAACGTGAATTCCATATGCAGAGTCAACGGCAATGAGGGCAACCGGGATTACGCTTGAAATGATGGAGAACTGAACTCCAAGCAAAGCCATAAGACCGCATGACCATACCGTAGCCATAAGAACGGACAGCAGAGGAAGCACTGTTCCGTCAACTGTTTTGAACGAAATGAAAAGACTGGCAATTACGATGAGAACAACAAGCGGAATAAGACAAATCATATCCTTGAGCATGAAGGCTCTTGAATTCTTTGAAATTACAGGGTCACCGTAAATCGTATAGCGCAGGTTCGAGCCTTCAAGAGCAGACTCAACAATCTTCTCTATGTCATCCAGAGTTGCAAGACGCTCATTTCCTGTAAGGCGGACTTCCGCTCCGTCATCGTTCACCTTTTTGTTTATGTAGTGGACTGCAAGCTGAGTTGCATTTCTGTCATCAGAAATGATGACTCTGCCGTACATGTCGCTCCATGAACCGATTTTATGGAGGATTTCCGCAATGTCAGTTTCGTTGCCGACAAAATGTTCCGTTCCGTCTTCGCCTTTTTCAAAAAGCTCCTCAGGAACAAGGTTTGTAGCAACAAGACTTCCGTCTTCCGCACAGACATAATCGATGCTTGTAACTGAATCAACGCTGTCGACGTTATCGAGTTTCTCAAGATTTTTTGTAATTTCGTTTACAATCTCAAGGTTGTGAGGAACAAAGAAATCCTCATTTTCGGACTCAAGTGCAATTCCAATGGAATAAACACTTCCAAAGTTTTCTTCTGCTGCCATAAGCCGCTGATAATCTTCCGTAGAGTGAGGAAGATATTCAAACATGGCATCATTTTCAATCTTCAATTTTGGAAGCTGAAAAGCAAAGAACAAGGTTATTGCTACACAAATACCAATAACAATCCAAGGACGTTTATAAAATCCAGGAACCATATTTCCTCCATGATACACATTTTAAAAATCTAACACTTTTGTATATCACTACTATATTAATAGTTATATAACAAATCGTCAATTTTGAATGAGCAAGGAGAATAAAAAAATCGTAAAATCAGATGTTTTTTGTCTCGATATGATAGACGCTTCCGCAGTTTCTGCAGGTAACTTCCAGGGGATCAGGACCATTCTGCTTGATGTCAGCAACCTGATCTTTCGGCAGGCTCCTGATGTAATTGAGGAAAAACTCCTCGTTGCAGGGACAGTCATAGCGTACAGAACGCTTGAGCGCTATGGAAGGTTTGAATTCCCTGAAGAGACCGTAGATAAGGTCCTCGAAATTACCCTTCTCTGCAAACCATTGTCCCAATGAAGGACAGGTTCGGAATGCAGTCTCCGCACGGAGAAGCAGGTCATCATCAGCGGATTTATCAGAAGAGCTTGTTTTTGCAGCCCCGTTATTTTTCTTTCCGCCGGTTTCCGGCATTACCTGAAGGAACATTCCTCCGGCACCGGTTACGCGGCCCTGTCTGTCCATCTGGATGGACACGAAAAATGCAGTGGAAACCTGCTCTGACTGACGGTAATACCATGCAATGTCACTGGCAATGTTTCCGGAGTCAACCTGAACTGTAGACGTAAAAGGCTCTTTGTCACCTTTATGAAAGGTTGAGACCGTAAGAGTACCTTCTCCAAGAAAAGGCTTGAGATTCCAGTTATCAAGAGGCTTTTCAACAGGAATGCGGTCATTGAACAAATAACCACGCACAGTTCCTTTTGAATCAGCCTCAACAGAGAATCCCTGGGCAGGCCCGTTGCAGTCGTAATGAAGGGAAACATGCTCTTCACCTTTCATCATAGGTATCATGAGAGCCGCGCACAAAGAAGCCTGTCCCAAAACCATGGTTTCAAGAATGCCCAGATTGTGCTGCAGGCGAAGCTGGTTTACAAAACGGGTTCCATGAAAAAGAGCTCCACGGAGACGTCCGTCTGCCATTACGAATACAGCCATATCATCTTTTTCAAGCTGATTGATATGAGCCTTCAAGTCCTCGTCTTTCAGTTCAAGTTTATTCATTTAGCTTAGATTCCAATAAAGTGAGAAGAAACTTTGTCTTCTACGTATTTAATGAAGTCCTCAACCTTCATTGTTTCCTGAGGCTTTTTGCTTGAGAAGCGGTAACGCACGCATACAGAGCCTTCAGACTTTTCTTTTTCACCTACAACAAGGACATACGGAGTCTTGTGCTCAAGGGAAACATTCTTGATTTTTGCCTTCATGTTCTCATCGCCAAGGTACACGTTGCTCCTGATGTCATGCTGAAGAAGTTTTTCATTAACTTCCTTTGCATAGTCTTCAAATTCTGAGGCAACAGGTACAACAGCAACCTGCTCGAATGCAAGCCAGGTCGGCATTGCTCCTGCAAAGTTTTCAATAAGAATACCAAGGAAGCGTTCCAAAGAACCGAGAACGGCACGATGGAGCATTACCGGATGGTGCTTCTGGTTGTCCGCACCAATGTATGTCGCATCAAGACGCTCTGCGCTAGGAAGCTGGAAGTCTGCCTGAATTGTACCGCACTGCCATTCACGTCCCAGACAGTCAAAAAGCTTGAATTCAAGTTTAGGACCGTAGAATGCACCCTCGCCCGGCTGAATTTCAAATTCAAGGCCTGCCTCATGACATGCATCTGCAAGAGCTTTTTCAGCACGTTCCCAAGTGGCTATGTCACCAACATGGTCTTCCGGCATAGTTGAGAATTTTACAACAAGATCATCAAATCCGAAATCATGGTAAACATTTTTAAGAAGCTTGCAGAACTTTGCAACTTCAGAGCCAACCTGCTCTTCTGTACAGATAATGTGGGCATCATCCTGAACGAATCCGCGGACACGCATAATTCCGTGAAGAGTTCCGCTCGGCTCATTGCGGACGTCATGTCCGAATTCTGCAAGACGCAGCGGAAGATCTTTGTATGAGCGCTGGCGGCTCTTGAAAATTTCAAGGGCACCAGGACAGTTCATGGGTTTGATGGCGAAAAGACGCTTTTCACTTTCTGTGATGAACATGTTTTTCTGATAATGTCCCCAGTGACCGCTTTTTTCCCAGAGGGAGCGGGGCATGATAGCCGGAGTATTAACTTCAAGATATCCGTCACGGCGAACCATTTTGCGCATGTAATCCTGGATTACAGTGTAAATTGTCCATCCGTTCGGGTGCCAGAAAATCTGACCCGGATCCTCTGGATCAAGGTGGAACAAGTCCATCTCAACGCCGATTTTTCGGTGGTCACGTTTTTCTGCTTCCTGAAGCATTGTAATGTAGTCTTTAAGTTCATTCGGTTTTGCAAAACAAAGGGCGTAAACGCGGGTAAGCATAGGACGGTCAGAGTCACCGCGCCAGTATGCACCGGCAATTTTATTGAGCTTGAATCCCTGGGCGTTGATTTCTTTTGTATTTGAAACATGAGGTCCACGGCAAAGGTCAAGATAGCCGTCCTGTTCGTAAGTAGTAATTACAGAACCGTCCGGAAGGTCATTGATAAGCTCAACCTTGTACTGCTGGTCAGCGAAAAGCTTGAGAGCTTCTTCTTTTGAAACTTCCTTCCTTACAAAATCGTGGTTTCCAGAAATGATTTTTCTCATTTCCTTTTCTACAGCAGGAAAGTTTTCTTCGGTGAATTTGGTGCCGGTAGGAAAGTCAAAATCATAATAAAAACCATTGTCAATAGCAGGTCCGATAGCGATTTTTGTTCCTGGATACAAATGCAGGATTGCCTCTGCCATTACGTGCGCACAACTGTGTCTGATAATCTGAATTTTCTCGTCAGCCATTTTAATTCACCTTTTATTATTATAGAATAAATTTTAATAGAATGATTATATCGCCCCGGAAATAAATATACAACACGGGGCAGGTTTTACAGTGCTAATCAGCTAGTTGCTTGAACCAGCAATATGGAAGTATTCGGTGTAGGTACCCAGAGTTTCGAGGTAGCGGATGGCACCGTAGACCCTGGTAAGATATGGCATTTCGTCAATGTCAATGTAGTCCTTTGCCTTAAAATCAGCACGGTCTTTTTCTGTGGCGTCTGAATTGAAAATATAGAAAATATAGTAAGGAATCTGAGATTCATAGACATTCTGGGCAGTATATACAACGTCGCCGTCGTAACCTGTTCCAGATTCTGCAGAAGAAGTTCCGACCTCAAGCTTGAATTTTCTTTCCTTTCCGGCAGCAGTTCTGACGTAATCATCGTTCATACGGCAGGTTACGTATACGTCCTTTCCGCCGAGATAAGAAACGTAGAAAGGTACCAGCGACTGCTTTTTGATCGTAAGAGAATGATATGAATTTCCGTTTGAATAGAAATAGCCCTCCTCGCCTTTCAAGTGAAGAGTGCTGTTGTTCGGGAAACTTATTGACGGTGATGCGGAAAACTTTCCGTAGCAGGCATTATAAGAATTTGTAGTATTGGCTTTTGAAGAAATGGTTACGTCGTCAATTACCAGATCAACGTCAAAATCACAGGTATTGAACACAATCCAGTTTGCGTCGTCAGGATTTTCAGTCTTATAGTAAAAAAGGACATTTTCGCCATAGTCTTTGCCGCAGCCCATCACGAAGAGAGAAAGCAGCATTAAAAGTACAAATTTCTTCATAAAAACCTCGAATAAAAGTTTAACGAGAGGAAAGCATAAAATCAAGACATTATATTTTTCAGTTTTTTTCAAAAAAATTGATATTTTTAGCTGTAAGCACTTGAACAAAAAATTAAAATGATATATATTAGCAATCACGTTACGGGATGTAGCGCAGCTGGTAGCGCGTTTGGTTTGGGACCAAAATGTCGCAGGTTC
>JAFPCT010000186.1 GCA_017390125.1 Treponema sp. | reverse complement strand
GTAGCCACAAAAAAAATCATTAATCGTTCATATAAAACTTTTTTTATCAACTCTCATATAAAAAAGATAAATGAAAATTTATAATTAACCAAGTACAAACATTAAATAACTTGGTTATTTTTTTATTAACTTAGTTAAATCTGTTTTTTGTAGTTTACGAAATAAAAATTATTAGGATAAAGTAAAATTAATTTTAGACGTTGGAGAAGTAAATGAAAAACTTAGTTTTTTATTCAGGACCGCATGGTAGTGGAAAAACTACGCTTATATCTAATTTAATACGAGAAAATACTTTTTTATTGGAGAATGATTTTGACATAAACTTTTTGGAAAATTTTAAAACTATAAAGATTATGTCCGATTTTGAGCGTTGTCTATTAAGATTATATCATCGAATATATGTGCAAAATTATGCGGCATCAAAAGTTAAAAATAATAAAACAATTTTAGTAAGCAGAAGTGTCTATGATTCTTTTGCATATGTAGAAACTTATTATCAATTAGGAAAAATTTCTGACAAGGAATTCAATATTATAAATAAAATAAAAGATAGTTATGTAGATTTGCCACAGACAGTTATTTTAAATCCTCCTGTAGAAATAATAATGAAACGGTTAAAAAAGCGCTTTGAAAATGACGAACGTCCAGAAAGAAAAGAAATCTTCAATGCCGAGGACAGAATAGAATTTGTCTCACTACTTCATGATAATTTCTCAAAATATAAGAACGATTCTAATATCTTATATCTTGAAAACAATGAAGTTGAAGACCGCTTAAAAATAAAAAAGTGGATTTTAGATGAAAATTAAGGAAAATAAAATGATTAATATAGACTACTTGGAAAAAGCATCGAAATCTTCAGATTTTTTTAATAACTTGAATTCCCTATTGAATAATTCATTAAAAAAAGAATTCGAAGGAACTGAATTTGAAATAAAATTATCTTTGACTACTGTCAATTCCGACTTATATGAAATATGGATGAATTTTTCTCCTACGAGTCCGTTTATTCGCCGGTCAATGTTCAGGCATAGGCCCTTTATGTAGAGGCGGACAACAATAAAACTGCAATTGCAGAAATGCAGCCAAAACTAAACAGGATGAAGGAAAAACTAAAGGACATCAGCAGGCATCTGATGTAAAAATCCTGATTAAGTGATAGAATTAAATCATGAAAAAACACATTCTTGCTGCGGCGCTGTTTTTTGCCGCAATAGCCTTATTTGCAGAAACAAAGACAATTTATATTACAAGACACGGTCAGAGGGGCGACCCAAAATACCAGAAAAAGTTCAAATTCTGTGATGAAGACGCCCTCATGCCGAAGGGAGAGCAGCAGGCTCACCTTTTGGGAAAACACCTTGCTTCCCTGGGCTTTAACGGAACGATCTATGTTTCGCCCTACTACCGGACTTTGCAGACGGCCACTTTTGCCGCAAGCGAGCTTCCGCCGGAACTTCCCATGATCCTTGAACCTAGGGCTCAGGAAATTGTAGGCAGAAAGAACAGTTCCGGAAAGGTAGGCAGAACTAAAAAATGCATTACCAAAAAAGAAATCCGCGAAAACTTCCCGAAAGTAAAGATTCCCTGGGGAACAAAATTCCCGTGGCGTCTTGAAAACGAAAAAGAAGAACAGACTGACCAGCGGACAGAAAGCCTTATTGAAGACCTGGTAAAAAATACTGCCGGAGATTCATTCATCGTTGCCCACGGAGGCCTTATGCCTTCTTTCATCCGAGAAATGAACCGCCGCCAGGCAGACTTCCCCCGCCAGAAAACCTACAACTGTTGCCTCTATCGCTTCGTAATCGACAGCGAAACGGGGAATGTCGTAGAGTGGTCCGACGAGACCCTGAAATACCTCCCGGATGAGATGATTACGGACAACCTTTCATACATTTTGATTTTGCCGAAACGGGATTAAATCAGGAACATAAAATCTGCATTTTATTTTATCGGCACGCCGCAACCTTTGTGGTCATCTTCCCAAACCTGGGCAATCTGAAGCAATTTTGCTTCGCTGAACATAGGACCAGCAAACTGCATGCCGATCGGCATATTGTCTGTATTTCCAGCTTTTCCGGCAGGAACATTCACAGAAGGAATGCGGGCAAGGTTTACGAAAACCGTATACATATCACTCAGGTACATTTCAAGAGGATCGTCAACCTTCTGACCAAGCTTGAATGCAGGAGTAGGACATGTAGGCGCAAGAACGATGTCATAGCTTTCAAAAAGTTTTGCCATCTCGCGCTGAATTCGGGCACGAACAGTCATGCCTTTTTTATATGTATCTCCGGAAAACTGCTCTGAAAGAACATAATTTCCGATTACAATTCGACGTTTTACCTCAGGTCCAAAACCAGCACTTCGAGTATCAACATAAAGCTCATCGTAGCCGTTGCCGTTGTCAACCCGGCTTCCGTAACGGATTCCGTCAAAACGGCTCAAGTTAGAGGCTGCCTCGCTCAAGGCAATTACATAGTAAGAGGCAATTGATGCATCAAGAACAGGAAGGTCAACCTCATCAATCTTTGCACCTTTTGATTCAAACCATGCACGTGTTTCATCAAAAGAAGCCTTTACGTCGGAATCAAGACCTTTTGTCTGCAAAAACTGCTTTGGAATCGCAATTTTAAGAGAAGACATATCTGCATAAGGCTTGAGATCCTTAAGGCTTTCAGTGTCAGGCAGATCTGCGCTTGTATCGTCGTAAAAGTCAACGCCGGCCATAGCACGAAGAGGCTCCGCAATGTCACTTGGAGTGTGTCCCATGATACCAACCTGATCCAGTGAAGAACCGTAGGCAACAACACCCCAGCGGCTCAAAACACCATAAGTCGGCTTAAGTCCGTAAATTCCGCAGTAGCTTGCAGGAAGGCGTACGGAACCACCAGTTTCTGTACCGATTGAAAAAAGAGCCTGGTTTGCGCTTACAGCTGCGGCAGAACCGCCTGAAGAACCGCCGGAAACATATTCGCGGTTTATAGGATTGCGGGTTGCACCGTAAGAAGAATATTCAGTTGAGGAACCCATTGCGAATTCATCCTGATTGCAGCGTCCCAAAGGAATTGCACCTGCTTTTTCAAGGCGGTCAATTACAGTCGCATTGTAAGGGGCAACATAACCTTCAAGAATTTTTGAACCGCATGTAAGCTTGTGACCTTTTGAAGAAATATTGTCCTTATTTGCAAAAGGAAGTCCGAGAAGCGGTTTTTCTTCAAAAAGAGCGTCCAGAGAGCCTGCATCGCGGGCAGCCTTGATTTCAGCGTCAGCGGCCGCAGCTTTTGTCAGCGCATCTTCATAAAGCTCAAGAAAGGCATTCAACGGCTTTTCAGTTTTTTTATCAGCTTCAAAAGTTTCAATTGATTTTTTTACAAGTTCAACGCTGGTTGTCTTGCCAGATTTCAACAGTTCGCGAACTTCTTTGATTGTATTTTCCATAATTATGCCCCTGCTCCAAGAACCTTCGGTACCTGGAAGTAGCCGTCCATGAATTCCTCAGTTACTTTTTTTACGTCTGAAATGTCCAATCCCGGAACAACTGAATCGTCGCGCAATGCTTCGGCAGTTGTTGAAGGATATGCATCGTAAGGATTTTCGCTGTCATCGTATTTAGAAAGAATTTCAAAGTAGCCGACAATTTCATTTGCCTGCTTTTTCAAAGTTTCAATGTCCGTGCTTTCCGGAGAAAGTCGCGAAAGGTAAAGGAGATTGTTCAATGTCTCCCCGTCAATCTGTTTGTGAGTACTCATAGTTCTATTATAGAAGAATTGCGCCTTTTATACAACAAATCCCGGACTGAAACTAAATTCTGAAAAGGAATGCCTTTCCTGCAGGCACAGAAATTTTCAGAATTCCGTCTTTGATTTCAGCAGAAACCTGCTCACCAAGTACATCTTTCTCAAATGCCACGTCAGCGGCGAAACTGTTTCCAAACTGAAGGAGAGGAACCGTAATATCTGCATCCTGTTTTTCAGAACTGGCAACCGTAATCCACAGTTCTTCAGGAGTAAAACGGGCAAAGGCAAATACATTGCCCTTATCCCACAGAACTTTGAAACCGCCGTCTTTGAATGCTTCTGCAGATGTCTTTATGTGGCAGAGGGCAGAATACAATCTGTAGGCAGCCGTATTTTCTATGTCCTTGTCCCACGGCATAGGATAGCGGCAGCCTTCGTTGTTGTGCATTCGTCCGTCAATCTCAGCCTCATCGCCGTAATACACATTTGTACAGCCCGGAAGGGTAAAAGTCATTATTACAGCACCGCGCACTGCATCTTTAGACATGGCCGGATCATTGTGGAAGCGGGAAATGTCATGACTGTCCAACAGATTGAAAAGGTTCTGCCGGATAACAAAGGGAAGCCGGGCATAATAAGCAGAAATCCATTCCGCAATGTCTTCGGCAGAAAGTTTTTCCGGTACGCAGGAAAGATCCTTGTCATGTGCAAGGAAAAAATCTGTCTGGCCGTAAAAACCTCTTATCGGCCGGCAGGAAGCAAAATAGTTCATCGGAGAATCCCATTCATTTCCGTTCAGGAATTCCGTACTGTCGCTCCAGTCTTCCGCAAGTATGTACGCCTGATTATTTTCCTCTTTTATGCTTTTCCTTATTTCCGGCCAGATTTCGTGATGAAGCTGAACGGCGTCATTTCTTGCCATTACATCTGCGACGTCAAAGCGCCATCCGTCCGTACAGAAAGGTTTTCTGAGCCATTTCTTTACAAGCGATGACTTGTCGCCCCATATCTTTTGCCTTAATTTTTGGCTTGTATAATTCAAAGTAGGCAAAGTCTGCACGTTGAACCAGGCATGATAGCTTTTTCCATCTTCAGAAAAAAAGTAATATTCCCGTTCTTCAGAATCCGGATTATTGTAGGCTCCTTCAGATTTAGGGAAGAAGGTTCCGTCCCTGTTGAACCAACGGTTTGCGATTCCTGTATGGTTTATTGAGACATCAAGAATGATTTTCATGCCGTTCTTGTGAAGCTCCTCAATAAGCTCAATCAGAGCTTCATCGCCGCCAAAATGTGGGTCAACATGAAAATAGTCAAGGCAGTCATATTTATGCACAGTTGCGGCGTAGAAAATAGGATTAAGGTACAGAGCCGTAACGCCAAGTTTTTTTAGATATGGAATCTTCTGCTTTATGCCTGGAATATCGCCGCCGTAGAAATCAAGGCAACGGGCTTTTTCATATTCTTCCGGAACAGAATTCCAGTCCTTTATGAATTTTACCGGAAATCCGTCGAACATGTATTCGCCATCCTTTACGTTCAGCGACGGATCTCCGTTGCAGAACCTTTCCGGGAAAATCTGATAAAATACGGCATTTTTTATCCATTCAGGCTGGACATAGTCAGTAATGATCCTGAAATTATGCTCCTCATTCTGAAGGTGCGAGTAAAGTCCGAGCTGATTGTAGTAGAATATTTTTTCCGCCGTCGAAATGAAAAACTGGTAGCTGAATTCGTCTTCAAAAATCTGAACTGACACTTCGTAACGAACAAGACCGTTTTTTGCCGAAACAGGTTTCATTTTCTGCGGAATCATGGTTCCATTACGCTTTCCTGCTAAAAACACACCTGTAACCGGTGAATTTTCCAACAACTGAACAGCAATCGTAACCGTCTCGCCTTTTTTAGGAAGAGGGTTCGAAACAAAATACTTTGACCCGTCAGAATAAATACCTGACTGCCAGTTTTTTTCAAACGTCATGCTCTGATTGTAACATTAGTCACGGATTATATCCAGTTTCCGCCCCTGATATTCCGGCATGAACTTTTTCTTTTCGCCGGTCTCAAACTGAACAGTAATCACAGCCTCTCCTGTTTCCGCAGTACTGCTGATTATCTGGCCGTAACCGTAATCATCATGATATAGCTTCGTTCCTTTGCACCACTTTTTCAGGATCTCTGCCTTAGGTCCGGATTCTTCCCCATCAGAAAAATCATCGGCCCTGCCGGCATCCATACCGACTCCACGGCTGTAGCAGAGAGGAACTTTTCCCAGCACCTTGAACACATTCCCTGCTTCAATCAGGAAACGGCTTGGCATCATGGATTCGTAGTGACCGTAAAGTCTCCGGCTCCTGCAGCTGGTAATGTAAAGCTCGTTCTTCGCCCGGGTAATTCCAACGTAGAAAAGCCGGCGCTCCTCCTCAAGCTCCTCGCCAATTTTATCTTCCCGGGGAAATATGCCGTTTTCAAGGCCGGTAATTATTACGCGATTAAATTCAAGTCCTTTTGTATTGTGAAGCGTGATTAAAGTTACGCTGTCAACGCCTTCCTCTGTATCTTCTGCCAGGGAACGGTCAAGCTCAATGGAATCAAGAAAGTCAAGAAGTCCCTGCATTGTACAGGGATAATCCATCGCACTGTTCACGATTTCGTTCATATTCTGCACGCGGTTCGTTCCGTCAACTTCATCCTGGCTTTTGTGGTATTCATCCAGGGCAGAATCTTCAATAAGTTTTTCGACAAAAACACTGAGCTTCTGACCGACAACGTCTCCGTCCTCATCATCTTCAGACTCCTCTGCTTTCAATGAAGTTTCCATAAGCATGGCCTTCAAATCCGTTATCAGGGAACAGAAATCCTTTGCGCCGTCCTTTGCCTTTTTCGGAAGGTTTTCAGCGCAGTTGCGGCAGGCAGAAATAAGGTTCAAATCTTCGATAAGCGCACCGGCAGTTTCATGAGCAAGGTCAATTATTTTTTCCCGGGACTTTTCACCTATTCCTCGGACAGGCTTATTCACGACACGAGTAAAGGCAATTTCATCTTTCGGATTGGCAATAAGGGAAATATATGCAAGCACATCCTTGATTTCTTCACGCTCATAAAATTTAAGGGATCCGACAACAGTATAAGGAATATGCCGGTGGAGAAATTCGTTTTCAAAACCGAATGACTGGGCGTTTGTTCTGTAAAGAACTGCAAAATCACTGTAACGTGCTCCGCCCTGCACTGCCTTCATTATAAGCGAGGAACAGAACTGAGCCTCATTGTCCTGATTTTCCATAAAAACAAGGACAGGCTCGCTTCCTTCTCCACGCTCTGCCAACAGAGTTTTTCCAAGGCGGTCAGAATTGTTCTTTACGACAGCATCTGCGGCGGCAAGAATTTTACCCATGGAGCGGTAATTGCGTTCCAGTCTTATCAAAGTTGTTCCAGGAAAATGGTTTGCAAAACCAAGAATATTCTGAACTTCGGCACCGCGGAATTTATAAATGGACTGGTCATCATCACCTACTACGCAGACATAAGTTCCGCTGTTTTCCTCAACGCCGCTCAAAGCCTGCAGCAGCCTAAACTGCGCGACATTGGAGTCCTGATACTCGTCGACCATTATAACCCGAAACCTGTGCTGCATCTGCCCACGGATTTCCGGATGGCTTTCCAGGACTTCTACACATTTCATTATAAGGTCACCGAAATCAGCGTTCCCGCTCATCTTAAGGCGTTTTTCATAGGCATCGTAAAATTCCTGAAGGTTGCCGTCCTTGTCAAAATCCGAAAGATCATCTTTTGAAGTCAGGCAGTAATCTTTGCAGAGGGAAATCCTGTGGACAATAGAATTTGCCTGTTTCTTTGTAAGCGACGGAACAGCCTTCTGCATGAGCGTTGAGGAATCGTCATCATCATAGACTGTAAAATTTGGATCAAGACCAGCTTCCTCTGCATGCCGGCGCAAAAACCATGCACCGAATGAGTGGAATGTCTTTATTACTGAGTCAGCGGCCAGAGGCTCAAGTTTTACGGCTCTTTCCCGCATTTCGTTTGCAGCTTTCTTTGTAAATGTAACGGCAAGTATCTGCCATGGCTGAATATTCTCATGCTGAATCAGGTACGCAATTTTTGTAGTGATTACGCGGGTTTTTCCGGAACCTGCTCCAGCAAGAATCAGAAGCGGAGAACCGGAATGGATGACAGCTTCCGTCTGCTCCGGATTAAGGCTTTCAAGATATTCATATGCCATGAATTACTCCCTTATAATTTCCAAGTCACTGATTAAACTTCCTGCATTTCTGTAGCAAATTTCATTGCAGAAACCGGAACACCCTTGTTCAGTTCTGAATCCCCTGTAAAAACGCCGTCCAAATCAACTTCGGAAGAAGCCAGTATTTTTGCGCGGACAAAACGTCCCGGCTTAACTGCATCATTTTCCTTTGCAATATCCTTTTCATAGCGGACAACGACGCTTCCGTCTACATCAGGAGCCTGGAACCATGCGCGGCCGATAGCAATGCCTTCTTCGCCTTCCACAACTTCTTCTATAAGAACATCATATTCTTTGCCTACGTGAGACTTCAAATGCTTTTCTGTAATCTCAGCCTGAACGGCAACAAGTCTTTCCGCACGTTCTTTTGCAAGCTTCTGGCGGACCCTGCCCTTGAATGAATAAGCAGGAGTATCTTCCTCACGGCTGTAAGGAAAGCAGCCTGACCAATCGCTTTCTATTGCCTTAAGGAAAGAAAGTGTATTTTCTGCATTTTCATCCGTTTCCCCAGGAAAGCCGGTAAGGAAAGTTGTACGCAAAGTTGCATCCGGCAGGGCTTCACGAATGTCCTTAACAAGCCGGATATATTCTTCTGAGCTTCCTTTTCGGTTCATTGAGCGGACAATTGTATCGTCACCGCTCTGGAACGGAATGTCAAAATACGGGAGCAGACGTTTATCTTTCTGCATGACAGGCAGAATGTCCCGGTTGAAATGATCCGGATGTATGTATAAAGTCCGCACAATGAAATTTCCAGGAATTTCAGAAATCATTTTCAAAAGACGAGCCAAAGCAGATTCTGTCCGAGTTCCGTGATTTATGCCGTTCTCAATGACAGGGAGAGGGCTTCGGCCTTCCCCGAATACATCATCAGAAACACCGGTTCCGTATGCGGCAAGATCCTGTCCGATAAGATTGAATTCAACAATTCCCCGGGACACAAGTTTTCTTATTTCCTCAACAATGTCAGCTGCCCTGCGGCTTCTGAGCTCACCGCGGATAATCGGAATTGCACAGAAAGAGCAATGATTTGAGCAGCCTTCAGTAATTTTTATGAATGCGCTTCCAGGATATGAAAGAAGAACCTTGCGTTCTCCGCAGCAGACACCTTCCTGCTTATAGGTTTCAACAAGGCGCTCACCATTCATAAAAGAGCGGATGAATTCGTCGATTTTTGAAATGTTTCCGTTTCCAAAGATTCCGTCGGCTTCCGGCAGAGCATCCTTGAGCATTCCGGCATAACGTTCTGCAAGACAGCCTGTAAGCAGAATTTTTGCATCAGGATAGTCACGTTTTGCACTTACAACTGCATCAAGAGATTCTTTTTTTGCAGATTCAATAAAACCACAGGAATTAATTACAATAAAGTCGGCTTCTTCCGGCTTAAAAGTCTGCTCCATTCCCATATCAAGAAAATGATTCAGAAGGAGCTCGCCGTCCACCTGATTTTTAGCACATCCGTGCTGATCAATGAAAAACTTAGTCAAGTTCTATAACCACCAGCTTGTATTTTCCGTCAGAATCTTTGATCCATTTGATGTCCTCAACAAGAACCTGACCTGCCTTTCCGATTTCAAGATCATAACCCTTTGAGTCTGCGGTAATTGAGAATTTTACAGTATTACAGTTGGACATCCACAGACGGATTCCGTTGTTTGCAGTCATTGTAACGATCTCACCGCTTGAGAAGTAACCTTCTACAGGATCATGCCGGTCAACACGGTAACGGAATTCACAAGAGCCGCGGAAACTTCCGTTAAGGGTGAACGGATAAGCCCTGTTATCCTCAAGGACAACAATACGCTTTTGTGTACCCAATTCCGAAGCAAACGGAATCTCTGCTGTGTCTGTAGTTGAGGAAGTTAGATATACGCCGCTTCCACGCTTTACAATCCTTACCTCAGCACCACGGCTCGGGTCTGTTGCAGAAATGTCAGAAACATAGACAATAAGATCGGACATTGTATCGCCGTCTATATCAAGTTCCGTTTCTTCTGCAAGGTCTGTGTAAAGGGTTCCTACAGGACACTGCAATCCAAATGAAGAAAGGGTATCTTGAACTGTAAGAACTACATCGCCGTCAGCAGACGGATACAGAATCTGGTCTCCCTTGTAAAGCCTTCCCACGAAAGCTTTGTCCGTAAGAGGATATTTCTTTGAAGCCGCGTTCTTGTCAACGACAACTTCCTTTCCGTCATCCACAGTCTTGTTGAATACGAAAATATAAAGCGGAATAAAAACAACTGCCAGAACGGCACAGGCAGCAAGAGCTATAGCAGGCCAGAAAAACCACGGCTTTTCATGAACTATAAGCCCTTCTGGCACAGGAGATTCCTGAAGTTTTTTCGAACGGTACAGATTAAGGACGATATCAGGATTTACGCTCAGATATTCTGCATAATTGCGCATAAATCCCTGCATGTATGCTTCACCAGGAAATGCAGAGATGTCTTCGTCTTCAATACCTTTTATAAAAGAAACGGAAATAGATGTCTCACGAGAAGCAGCTTCTACGTCCAGCCCTTTCTCTTCCCGGGCCTTTCTTAACAATTCTCCATAGCTGTCCATCTGAACTACTCCGAAAACAAGAAATTATTGTAGTTGTTTGCAGAAGAAGGAGGATCATAGATAAAACGCTGTTCCGTAAGATCCTGATTCAATTTGTAATCTGTAAAGTTAAATACAAATGATTCACCACGTGTGGTAACAGCCTCCACCCTGCGGATAAGCTTAGTCTCTGCATTTATCGCAAGTTTAATGAATCTGAATGCCTCTGAAGTATTACGGCGGTTCAAAACGAGCTTTACAACTTTTTCAGAAGAGCCTTCTTCAAGGGGAACCGGAGCCTGACCGATTTCGTAGGCAACGGAATAATAGCGCGACATGAGGGCAAGTCCTGCAGCAGTTGCAAGAGTTGCGGCATTTCCGTTATCCTTTACGGACTGCTGCAAAACCGCAGCTGCATCCGGAAGATAGATGGTAAGCATGTCACCGTTAAAACAAATGACCTGATCAGCAGGAGAAGTAAAATCCATGCGGAGAAGGTTGTTCTTTTTATAAGAAACCTTTCCCGCCATATCCTGCTTGTCAGCCTTTATGTCGAAATCTGCCTCATAATCTTTTATAGTGGCATAGTAGTCAGAAACAGTCTTAAAATATGCGCTTGCCGTTGTAATTCCCTGAGCAAAGAAAGCAGCAGGAGTCAACGCAAAAAATAAAACGGCAGCAATAAAAAAAAGATTTTTTTTCATAACAGTAATTTTATTATATTTGCCGTTATTCTTCAACATTTCCAGAGGATTCTGCTTCAGATTCTTCTGCGGAATTGTCATTTGCAATCTCTTTGCAGTGTTTTGCACCGTTTACAATTTCGTAGAATTCCTTGCCGTCCATAGTCTCAACTTCAAGGAGCCGGTTCGCAATGTAGTCAAGAAGATCCTTGTGCTCAGAAAGAAGGTTTACAACATAGTCGTAGCGTTCTTTCATTATGCGGGCAATCTCCTCATCAACGTACTTCTGAGTTTCCTCACTGAATTCCCGGATAAGATTAGGCTCGCCGCCCCTGTTGCCAAGGACGCCTTTTCCCAGAGTCATGTTCTGGAATTTGTCGCTCATACCGAAATCAACAATCATGCTCTTTACAATGTCTGTGGCACGGGCAATATCGTTTGACGCGCCGGTAGAAATATCTTCAAGAAGAATCTGTTCAGCAGCACGGCCGCCCATGAGAGAATCAACCTCACGGATAAGATCTTTCTTGGTCATGAAATTCTTTTCCTCTTCCTCACGGTACTGGGTAAAACCACCGACTCCATGAGAACGGGGAACAACAGTAATTTTATTAACCGGCTCGTGTTCCGGCGTAAAGGCAGCCACAAGGGCATGACCGGTTTCATGAACAGAAACAAGCCGCATTTCCTTTTTGTTGTCCTTTCGGCTCTTTTTCTTAAGACCTATGCTTACTTTGTCAATTGCCTCATTAAAGTCTTCCATAGTAACTTTCTTGCGCTTATTGCGGACTGCAAGCAGAGCTGCTTCGTTCACAACGTTTGCAAGATCGGCACCAGCAAAACCTGTAGTTCCATGAGCAATTGAAACAAAATCTACGTCTGAATCAAGTTTTACGTTCTTTGCGTGGATTCTCAAAATTTCCTCGCGGCCCTTAACGTCTGGTTTCTCAACAGGTACCTGGCGGTCAAATCGCCCCGGACGCAGGAGAGCAGGATCAAGGATATCCGCACGGTTTGTAGCCGCAAGAATAATGAGACCCTTTTCATTTTCAAAACCGTCCATCTCTACGAGGAGCTGGTTCAAAGTCTGCTCGCGCTCATCATTTCCGCCGCCGAAACCGTTTATACGGCTCTTTCCCAAGGCATCAATTTCATCAATGAAAACAATGCACGGAGCTTTTTCACGGGCCTGCTTGAAAAGATCCCGGACACGGCTTGCACCGACACCAACGAACATTTCCACAAAGTCTGAGCCGGAAATGCTGAAGAACGGAACGCCTGCTTCGCCTGCAACCGCACGGGCAAGAAGAGTTTTACCTGTTCCCGGAGGTCCTACAAGGAGAACGCCCTTCGGAATTTTACCACCGATGTCAGTATATTTTTTAGGTTCCTTCAAAAAGTCTACGACCTCAACAAGCTCTTCTTTTGCCTCATCAACGCCGGCTACGTCAGCAAAGCGTGTCTTTACTTTTCCTTCCTCAACGGCTTTTGCCCTGGACTGTCCGGCACCAAAAATGCTTCCCATGCCGTTCGCACCGCCGCCCATCTTTCGGAAAATCAGAAAATATACGAAAAAAATGATTGCGAAAGGAACAATAAGGTTCATAAGAAGAGAGATGAGATAATTGTTCTGCTTCTCAACGAATTTATATGTAATGCC